>JANYFU010000245.1 GCA_025359665.1 Caulobacteraceae bacterium | reverse complement strand
CGGCCGCACGGTGATCCCGGGCCAATCCATATCGATCAGGAACTGCGACAGGCCGCCGTGTTTCGGCGACTGAGGGTCGGTGCGGGCGACCAGCACGCCGATCTTGGATTTGTGGGCCAGGGAGGTCCAGATTTTCTGGCCATTGACCACATAGTGGTCGCCCTCCTTGCGGGCCGTGGTGCGCAGGGCGCCCAGGTCGGAGCCGCCAGCCGGCTCGCTGAACAGCATGCACCAGATTTCCTCGCCGGCGATGGCGGGCATCAGGAACCTGTCGCGCTGTTCCTCGGTCCCATGGGTCAGCAGGCTCTGGGCGCAGTTGTTGATCGCCACCGGATTGATCAGATTGGGCGGTGTCACCTGGGCGCGCTTGATCTCCTCGTCGACGATCAGCTGCAGCTCGGCGTCGGCGGCAAGGCCCCAGGGTTTCGGCCAATGCGGCGTCGCATAGCCGGCCTCGGCCAGCTCCCGCCCCTTCGGCCGAGGCCGGGCGGCGAACCAGGCCCTGACCTCAAGGCGGCGCGGGTCGTCTTCGCTGGGAAGCTCGAAATCCATGACGTCCTCCGGCCCATCGGCGCGGGCTCTTCATGGACGCATCTCAGGCCCGATCGGCCGCGAAGTCAATAAACAAACTAACGACCGTTAGAATTTTTACCGAACCCGCGTCAGCCGCAGAAACCTCGCAACCATGGCCAAGGCCGCGACACCCAGGCAGATGACGAAGCCGATCCAGATCCCGTCACCCTTCAGCTTCAAGCCCACCGCCAGGAAGACGCACACCGGCGCCCCGACCAGCCAGTAGCTGGCGCCGGCGAGGACCATCGGCATGCTGGCGTCCTTCAAGCCGCGCAGAACCCGGGCACCGACCACCTGCAGCCCGTCGAACAGCTGGAAGGCCGCGGCAAACAGCAGGAACCGCGCGGCCATGGCCGTCACCACCGCGTCATCCCTCGCCCCGTTGCCCAGATATAGACTGGCGATAAACCGGCCAAACAGGGCCATCAGTACACCCGAAAACGTCATGAACACCCCGCCCATGACCAGGGCCACCAGCCCGGCGCGGCGGGCCGCGCCGAGGTCGCCGCCGCCCGCCGCCAGGCCGACGCGCACGGTCGAGGCCATGCCGATCCCCAGCGGTACCATGAAAGTGATCGAGGCGAAATTCATGGCAATCTGGTTAGCGGCCAGGGCCACGGCGCCGAAGGTTCCCATCAGCAGGGTCATGGCCATGAACAACATGGCCTCGAACAGGGTGGTGACGCCGATCGGTAGGCCAAGGCGGAACACCTCCGAAAGCTTGACGTGAACCGGCCGCGCGAAACGGCGGAACATCCGGTAGGCGCGCAGATCCCGGTTGCCGTGGATGATCGCCATCATGGTGACAAAGCCGAACACCGACGAGGCGCTTGTCGCCAGTCCCGAACCGACGATCCCGAGCCTGGGCGCGCCGAAGTGGCCGAAGATCAGCGTCCAGCCGACCAGGGCGTTGAAGACGATAGTGGCCAGCGAGACCCAGAGGCCGGCCCGGGGATGACCCAGAGAGGTTGCGAAGCCGCCAAGGACCATGGTGGCCAGGGAGAAGGGCAGGCCGACCGACAGCAGGCTGACGAACTGCCCGGCGCCTTTCGCCAGATCGGGCTGTTGGTGGAACAACAGAAGGATGGGCCTTGCCGACCACAGGATCGGCATCACCACCACCGAGATGATGCCCACCGCCCAGAGACCCATGCGCAACGAGGCGCGTACGCCGCCGCGGTTGCCGGCGCGCTCGCCGAGTATGTGAGCGATCATCGGCGATACCGCCGAGGCCGGTCCGCCGCCGAGCAGCCAGGCGAACCAATAGACCGTGTTGCCGATCGCCACCGCCGCCAGGGCCGAGCGGCTGTAGCGGCCGAGCAAAATCAGGTCGGTGGTGCCGATGGCCATCTGGGCCAGCTGGGTCATCACCAGCGGCACGGCCAGGACCAGCAGCGCGCGCGCCTCCGCGGTCCAGGGCGAGGCGCCTCTGGACTTCGAGCGCGAAAGCGCCGTTTCGGTCTTGGCTATCAGGTCGGTCACGACTTGAACCTTGAGTTTAAGCCGAGCCTTGGAGACACTTTGGGATAGGCGGGAAACAAAAAACCCCTCCGAAGCGCCACAAGGCTCGGGAGGGGTGGGAGCGTCGGGGTCCTGTTGGAAGGGTTTCCCTAGGCGGCGATCTCCTCGCGAGCGGCAGGCCGGCGGCCGGCGCACGAAGGCGCCGTCCCGGTCTTAGGCACGATTGTGAAATGAAGATTCACCATCCGTGTGTCGCTCGCGTCGTCGCCGGCCCAATGCCGCCAAACATGTGTTCAATTAGGGGCCGAATGTTTGAAAGTCAATCTCGGAACCCCTTGGCGCGCCGACAGCCCATCCCTATCTGATCAATGT
>JANYFU010000244.1 GCA_025359665.1 Caulobacteraceae bacterium | reverse complement strand
ATCCTCAGCGCCTTCGACGATTTCGAGGCGGCGCTGCATGAGGTCAACGACTCCCACTTCGGACTGCAGGCCGGCGTCTTCACCCGCGACCTGGAGAAGATGCTGCTGGCCTGGGACACCCTGGATGTCGGCGGCGTGGTGATCGGCGACGTGCCCAGCTACCGCGTCGACAACATGCCCTACGGCGGCGTGAAGGACAGCGGCCTGGGCCGCGAGGGCGTGCGCTTCGCCATGGAAGACATGACCGAAATCCGCAACCTGGTGATCCGCCGCCGCCCGCTGTAAAGGGGGCGCCACTGGTCAAGCGGATAGCGCCTTCAGCGCCGCTTCCGGCTCTCGGGCCACGATACGCAGCAGGGCTAGGGCTGGCTGGTCGGGGCGGGTCCGCTTCTGCTCCCAGTTCTGAACTGTGCGCAACGGCACACGGATCGCGGCCGCGAATTGCGCCTGACTCATGCCCAGGCGCCGGCGAATGGACTCTACCGGTTCAGCAAAAGGCCGGGCGTCCTCGGGGTCCTCCCCGTCCTCCCGCGCCTGGCGGCGCATGTCGGCCCTTGTCGTCATGTCGATCCTCGGCCAGTCCGCTCGGGCGGCGGCGCGCGCTTCGTGGACGGTCATTTTCTCGTCAGCCATGCCTCAAACTCCTCCTCGTGAGCGCGGCGGGCTGAGATGATGTGTTTGACCGACCCGCGCTGCGTATAGACGACCACAAACAGACGCCCCTCAATGCGGCCGACGGCCTGAATGCGCGTCTCTCCATAATCATGACGGCGATCTTCCCGCTCGAACGTGGCTCTCTCGAACAGCCGGCTTGCGAAGGCAAAATCGAACCCTCGTTCCCCCAGACAGGTATCGCTCTTGCGCCCGTCCCAGCTGAAACCCGGGACAACCTCTTCCATAGTGAGACTATACGCGTTTAGCGTATACCGTCAATCTCGTGATCCACCGCCGGCCGCTCTAGCATAGCCATCCTGGCCGACACGCTCCTGGTTCGGCCTGGATTTATAGCTATCGCTTGGCTATAATTTTCTAATGAGCACTCATAGCGTCGCGGATGCGAAGAATCACCTTTCCGAATTGATCGACCGCGCGCTGGGGGGCGAAGGGATCATCGTCACGCGCCATGGCGCGCCGGTCGTGGAGTTGCGCGCGCTGCGGCCCGCGCCGCCACCGGTCGGCGAGGCCGATATCGCCTGGCTGGCCGCGCGGCGGGTTCCCGCGCGTGGCGGCGTGGAGACGCCCAGCCAGTCGCTTGCGGCATTGCGGGACGAAGACGCCGGGTGAACGGCTATCTTGACGCCAGCGTCATTGTTCCGCTGTTTCTGGAAGACCCTTTCACCGAGCGCGCGGTCGCCGTGCTCCGGACACCGAACCTCACGCCGGTGGTGTCCGATTGGGCGGCGTTGGAGGTCTCCAACGTCATTTCCCGGCGACTGCGCATCCGGGCGCTGACACTGACAGAGTCTCTGACCATCCTGTCGGATTTTGACCTCTGGCGCGGGCGGTCGGCCGTGGCCGCAGAGACGACGCCCGCCGACGTCGCCGTAGCGACCCTTCACGTCCGCCGGTTCGAACTCATACTGCGCGGCCCCGACGCCGTACACCTGGCCGTCGCCCAGCGACTGGACGCTGTTCTCTACACGTTCGATGAACGAATGGCCGCCGCCGCCGAGGCCCTTGGTCTTGCGGTGACGTGACTCTCGCGTTTGGGCCTCATGAGAGCGCCACGCTTCAGGAACCCCCAATTCGCGGCGATGATGCAAGAGGATGATTCGGGTGGCGACAGCGAAAGACCTCGAGCCATGGGCGGAGCTGCGTCACTCCCTCTGGCCCAGCTCGACGATTGACGAGCATCGGGCCGAGCTGCTCGCGATGTTGCAATCGACCACCGATGACAAGGTGGCGTTTGTCTCCATCGATGACGCGCGGATCCATGGCTTCGCCGAGGCGACCCTCCGCCGGGACTACGTCAACGGGTGTGAAACCTCCCCTGTCGCCTTTCTGGAAGGGATCTATGTCCGGCCGGATGCGCGTGGGGGCGGCGTCGGGCGCGCACTTGGCGCAGCGGTCGAGGCCTGGGGCCGGGAAAAAGGTTGCACGGAACTCGCTTCGGACGCACTTCTCGAGAACGCGAATAGCCAGCGCTTCCACGCCGCCATCGGCTTCGAGGAGACTGAACGCGTCGTCTACTTCCGCAGACGGCTTTAGCTTCGCGTCCCTAGATCGGTTCGAAATAGAGGTGATGGTGGTTGGCGCAGCCCGGGTTGAACCGCGCC
>JANYFU010000184.1 GCA_025359665.1 Caulobacteraceae bacterium | reverse complement strand
GGCCCGCAAGGCCATGGCGGCGGTCAATCGCGAACGCTTCACCGAGATGTTCGGTCATGACCACTCCGGCGCCAGCGACGCGGAGCTACTCGACGCCTTTACCTACAATGTCTTCCCCAACTTCGCCCCATGGGGGGGCTTCATGCCCAATATCGTCTATCGGTGGCGGCCCTGGCCCGATCAGGACCACACCCTGATGGAGGTGCGCATCCTGATGCGCGTGCCGCCAGGCGCGCCCACGCCCCCGGCGCCGAAAATGAACCTGCTCAGCCCCGATCAGCCGTGGGTCGATGCGACAGAACTGGGTCAGGCCCTGGCCAGCGTGTTCGATCAGGACATGGGCAATCTGCCCTTCGTCCAGGAGGGACTGAAGGCCTCTAAGAACGGTCAGGTCCAACTGGGCGACTACCAGGAAATCCGTATCCGCCATTTCCACCGCACCCTCGACAAATACCTGCAGCGGTTCGGCTAGCCGGCGTCGTCGGCGTCATCCGTGGATGAAACCATCCGTCCCAAAACCTTAGTGAGCCCGCCATGTCCGTCGTCACGCCGATCAAAATGCCCAAATGGGGCCTGTCCATGCAGGAGGGGGCGATCGTCGACTGGTGGCAGGCCGAGGGCGCGGCGGTGGCCGAGGGCGACGACCTGGTGGACATCGAAACCTCAAAGATAACCAATGTCTGCGAGAGCCCAGCCGCCGGCGTGCTGCGCCGCATCATCGCCCAGCCCGGCGAAACCCTGCCGGTAGGCGCGCTGATTGGTGTTCTGGCCGAAGCCGACACTCCCGAAACGGAGATCGAATCTTTCATCAGCGACTTCCAGGCCAGCTTTGTGCCGCCAGAGGCCGACGCGGCCGGCGCAGAGGCTTTGCGCATCTCGACTGTGGAGGCTGGGGGGCGGACGATCCGCATCGGCCGCGCCGGACCGGAAACCGGCGTTCCCGTGGTGCTGATCCACGGCTATTCGGGCGACATGACCAACTGGCTGTTCAACATCGAGGCCCTCTCGGCTTTGAACCCGGTGATCGCCCTGGACATGCCGGGCCACGGTGGATCGTCCAAGGACGTCGGCGATGGGTCGCTGAAGACGCTTTCCGGCGCCGTCGCGGCCGCTCTTGAGGCGCTGGGCGTTTCCAGCGCCCATCTGGTCGGTCACTCCCTAGGCGCGGCGGTGGCGGCGCGGCTGGCCATCGACCACGCGGGCCTGGCGCGGTCCGTCACCCTGATCGCTCCCGCCGGACTGTCGACGACCGGCGTTTCGGAGCCGTTTTTGTCCGGCGTCATCGAAGCCCAGCGCGCGCGGGACCTCAAGCCGGTTTTGCAGATGCTGCTGGCCGACCCGGAGATGGTGACCAAGGACATGGTCGAGGACGTTCTGAAGTCCAAGCGCGTGGACGGTGTCGAGGAGGCCCTGACGATCCTGCGCGACCGCCTGGTCGACGGCGCCGACAGCGCCGCCCTGCGGGCCGATCTGGCCAGGATTCCTCGCGCCCTGGTGATCGCTTCGAAAACCGACCGCATTGTCGGCGCACCTGACGAATCCGCGCTGCCGGACGGGTTCAAGGTGGTCTGGATCGAGAGCGCCGGGCACATGCCGCATTTGGAACAGGCGTCGGCGGTCAATGCGCTACTTGCGGACGCCGTGAAGGCGAATTGATGGGCGCTCGGGGGCCATAGTGCCCGCCTGACCTTCACCCGCTTGTTTCCGCCAGCCCTTCATGCTGAAAGGAATTTAAACAACCGTTTGAACCTCGTCTCCGCGGGGTGGGAGCAAGACCTTGGCCGACAGCAGCGACGCCGTGATCACCGCCGATCAGCCGGCCCGGAAAGACCTGGGCTTCGATCCCGACGCTCTGCGCGAGAAATACCGCGCCGAACGCGAAAAGCGCCTGCGCGCCGATGGCAACCAGCAGTACAAGGAAATCGCTGGAGAGTTCGCTCACTATCTGGACGACCCGTATGTGACCGCGGGCTTCACCCGGGAGCCGCTGACCGACGAGGTCGATGTGGTGGTGGTTGGTGGCGGCTTTGGCGGGTTGCTGACCGGCGCTCGCCTGCGCGAGGCCGGCGTCAAGGACGTCCGTTTGATCGAAAAGGGCGGCGACTTCGGTGGCACCTGGTACTGGAATCGTTATCCGGGCGCCGCCTGCGACGTTGAGAGCTATGTCTATCTGCCGCTGCTCGAAGAGATCGGCTATCTGCCGGTTGAGAAATACACGCGCGCGCCGGAAATCCTCGCCCACTGCCGCGCCATCGGCAAATATTTCGATCTCTACGCCAATGCCTGTTTCCAGACCGAGGTCACGGAAATGCGCTGGGACGAGGCCGCCTCGCGTTGGATCATCCACACCAATCGCGGTGACGCGATGAAGGCGCGCTATGTGATCATGGCCAACGGCCCGTTGCACAGGCCCAAGCTACCGGGCATCGCGGGCGTGGAGAGCTTCAAGGGGCATTCGTTCCACACCAGCCGCTGGGACTATGAATACACCGGCGGCGATTCCAACGGCGGACTCGAAGGGCTCAAGGACAAGCGCGTCGGCATCATCGGCACCGGCGCCACAGCGGTGCAGTGTGTGCCGCACCTAGGAGCGGCGGCCAAGCAGCTCTATGTATTTCAACGCACCCCGTCGTCGATCGACGTGCGCGGCAATCGCCCAACGGATCCCGATTGGGCCGCCGGCTTGACGCCCGGCTGGCAGCAGCGGCGCATGGATAATTTCAATATTCTGGTCTCCGGGGGCTTTCAGGACGAGGATCTGGTCAACGACGGCTGGACGGAGATCATCCGCAACCTGTTGATTCTGGCACGCCGCGATCACGAGGCTGGAGTGGCGCCCCCGAGCCAGAACCCCGGGGAAATCCTCGAATTGGCTGACTTCCAGAAGATGGAACAAATCCGAAGCCGGGTGGAAAGCATGGTCGCCGACAAGGCCACGGCCGAGGCGCTGAAGCCCTATTATCGCCAGTTCTGCAAGCGCCCCTGCTTCCACGACGACTATCTGGCCATCTTCAACCGGCCCAACGTCACCCTGGTCAATACCGACGGCAAGGGCGTGGACAAGATCACCGAAACCTCGGTCTGGGCCAACGGCCAGGAATACGAGATCGACTGCCTGATCTACGCCACCGGCTTCGAGGTCGGTACGGAATACACTCGCCGGTCCGGCTATGAGCTCTATGGTCGGGACGGTATTTCTCTTACTCAACATTGGGCGGACGGGGTGAAGACTCTGCACGGCATCCACACACGAGGTTTTCCCAACTGTTTCATCGTCAGCAACAGCCAGTCAGGCTTCACCGTCAACTATCCGCACATGCTGAACGAACAGGCAAAGCATCTGGCCCAT
>JANYFU010000569.1 GCA_025359665.1 Caulobacteraceae bacterium | reverse complement strand
GGATATGCTCGCCGGACAGGGAAACGATCGGCCGCACCTCGACGCCCGGGGTCTTCATGTCGATCAGCAGGAAGGTGATGCCGCGTTGGCGGATCGCTTCTTCCGAGGTGCGGACCAGGCAGAAGATCCAGTCCGCGTAGTTGGCGTGGGTGGTCCAGATCTTGTGGCCGTTGCAGACAAAATCGTCGCCATCGTCGCGGGCGCTCATTCGCAGGGAGGCCAGGTCGGAGCCCGACCCCGGTTCGGAATAGCCCTGACACCAGAATTCTTCGCCCGACAGCATCGGCGGCAGGAACCTGGCCCGCTGTTCGGGCGTGCCGTGGCCGATCAGCACCGGACCGCACATGCCGACGCCCATCGGCGAAACCGGCGGCGTTCCCGCCCGCGCGGTCTCGGTGGCCCAGATATAGCGCCGGGTCACCGACCAGGCCTGGCCGCCGAATTCCACCGGCCACGCCGGCGCCACCCAACTCTTGCGGTGCAGGATGCGTTGCCAGGCCATCGACGGGACGAAATCGGCATAGACGCTGGTCAGGCTACGCCCCACCCGGCGCAGATCGTCTGTCAGTTCAGCGTCAAGGAAGGCCCGCACGTGGTCACGGAACCGCGCGTCGTCCTCGCTCCAGGCGACTTGCATAAGTTCAGCGCGCAGATCGCGCCGGCGGCCGCGTCGGTGTAGGCGCCCGCCGTCCAGGCCACCTGGCCGTTGACCACCACGGTGTCGATGCCGATGGCGTCGCGGACGTAGCGCATGCCGTCGCCCGGCATGTCGAAAACCGGTCGCTCTTCGCCCCGGGCGATGGTGTCGGCGTCGAACACCACCACGTCGCCGGCCCAGCCCTCGCGCAGCCGGCCGCGATTCTTCAGGCCCCAGATCTCGGCGGTGTCGGCTGTGATCTTCTTCACGGCCGCTTCCAGGGTCATCGAACCAGACTTGCGAACATATTCGCTGAACAGATAGCCGGTGTCGCCATAGGTGGCGAACGAGGCCAGGTGCGCGCCGCCGTCGCTGGCGCCGATGTGGACCAGGGGATTGGCCAGCATCGGCCCGATTCGATCCGTAGCGTCATGGCCGCGATTGGCGGCGAGGAAGGCGATGTCCAGGTCGTGTTCCAGTGAGAGACTGATCAGGGCGCGGGCCGGGGTCTCGCCCCGCATCGCCGCGATCTCGCCCAGGGTGCGGCCGACCATGACCTCGGGAGCGCGGTCGCCGCCCCGGACGATCAGATCGCCCATATAGCGCGCGCCGCCATCGGGACCGGCGTCGGTGACCATTTTTTCCACTGTTTCGGGATCAGTCAGGGCGACCAGACGCTCGGCCAGCGGCAAGCGCAGGACGCGGACCCAGCGGGGGAAGCGGCCGAAAAACAGGCTGGGGCGCAGCAGGGAGAAGCTGATGTCGATCGGCCGGGTCTGCATCTGCGGCCAAACCCGGGCGCCGCGGGCGAACTGTTCGGCGATCCGGGCCAGAGCCCTGGGCGCGTTGTCCGGCGTCGCCAGGCTGTCGAACACCGGCGACAGCGTCGTGGGGATACCGTGCTTGACTGACAGCTCGGCCAGCTGGTCGATCCGGGCGATGGTGATGTCGACGTCGTAGAATTCGGGCACGATCTGCAGCATGCGGCCGAATTCGCCGAGCACGGCGCACAGGCCGTCGATCTCCTCGAAGGCGGCGAAGCGGCTGGGCACGGGGCGGCCGTTCTCGTCGACGTCCACGAAGCTGGTGGAAAGACCCACGGCGCCGGCCTCGAGACATTCGCGCAGCAGGTCGCCCATCGCGGTGATTTCATCTTGTGTGGCGGGCCGCCGAACGGCTTCCGCGCCCATCACCCACAGGCGGATGACGCTGTGGCCCACCAGTGGCGCGACATTGATCGCCAGGTTCTTTTCCAGCGCGGCGCGATAGCCGGCGAAGTCTTCCCAGGTCCACTCGAAGGCCTGGGTGAAAGCCTCGGGCGGCATTTCCTCGATCTGCTGGAACATGCCCACCACCGAGGCGCGGTCGCCAGCGCGCAGTGGCGCCAGGGAGAGCGAGCAGTTGCCGGGCACGATCGAGGTGATCCCGTGTTCCAGCGCCGGCTTCGCGGCCCCGTCCCACAGCA
>JANYFU010000004.1 GCA_025359665.1 Caulobacteraceae bacterium | reverse complement strand
CCTGCTTGTTGCGCTCGCGACGCCCAGGGCCTTGGCCAGAGCTCGCTTCATCCCGCGCCGCCAGCTTCCGATCGCCCCTGGGTTCGACCACGACTCGCCGTCTCTCCATGTCCGTCCGTTCCAAGGCGGTTAGAATCGGGCTTTGGCTATCAATGTCAATTCGCCAGCCAGGGCTTGACGCGCCCGAACGACACTATAAACTGACTGCAGTCATAAATGACAGTGGTCGGGAGCGGCGTCAGTGGCGGACAATATCGCGAAGGTCGCGGGCGTCGAGATTTCGACCGATCACTATATCGACGGACGGCGGGTCGCCTCGCCGGACCGCTTCAGCGACCTGTCCCCGGTCGATGGATCGCATCTTGCCGAGGTATCCGCCGGCGGCCAGGCCGAAGCCGGCGCCGCGGTGACGGCGGCTCGCAAGGCCTTCCCGGCCTGGGCGGCGCTGGGTCCAGAGGGGCGGCTACCGATCCTCAAGCGCTTCGCCGACGGCATACGGGCGCGGGTGGACGAACTGGCGGCGGTCGAGACCCTGGACAACGGATCGCTGCTGGGCGGCAACGTCCATCGCGTCGTGCCGCGCGCGGCCCAGAACATCGAATTCTTCGCCGATTGGGCCTTGAAGCTCGAAGGCCATTCGATCGACTCGCCCGAGGTCGTCAATCATGTGCGCTATGATCCCGCCGGCGTCGCCGTCCTGGTCACGCCCTGGAACGCGCCGCTGATGCTGACCACCTGGAAGGTGGGTCCGGCGCTGGCGGCGGGCAACACCATCGTGGTCAAGCCGCCGGAATGGGCGCCGCTGACCTGTTCATTGATGGCCGATATCGCCCACGCCGCGGGGATTCCCGCAGGCGTCCTCAACGTGGTCCAGGGAATCGGCGAGGCGGCCGGCGACGCTTTGGTAAAGCACCCCGACATCGACCGCGTCAGCTTCACCGGATCCACCGACACCGCCAGGCTGATCGGCCAGGCGGCGGCCCGCTCGATCACCCCGATGAGTTCCGAACTGGGGGGCAAGTCGCCGTTCATCGTCTGCGCGGACGCCGACCTCGACGCCGCCGCCCAGACCGTCGCCGGTCAATATATGAACGCCGGCCAGGTCTGCCTGGCCGGCACCCGCATCCTGGTGGAGAAATCCATCGAGCCGGTGTTCCTGGCCAAGGTCCGCGACGCGGCCAGCCACATGGTCGTTGGCGATCCGCGCGACAGGGACACCCGGGTCGGCCCGCTGATCACCCAGGAACACTTCGACCGCGTGGCCGGATTCGTCGATCGAGCCAAGGCCGATGGCGCCGAGGCGCTGTGGGGCGGTTCGCGGGCCAATTTCGGCGCTCTCTATTTTGAGCCGACGATGTTCACGAACGTCGATCCCGCTTCCGAGATCGCTCAACGGGAGGTGTTCGGCCCGGTGTTGACCTGGCAGACCTTCGAGGACGACGACGAGGTGATCGCCCTGGCCAACGGCACCGACTACGGCCTGGCCGGAACCCTGTTCAGCCGCAGCGAAGCCAGGGCCATGCGCATCGCGGGTAAGGTGACGGCGGGCACCCTGTGGGTCAACTGCTTCTTCGTCCGTGACCTGGCCGCGCCGTTCGGCGGCGCCCGCAACTCGGGGATCGGCCGCGAAGGCGGCGCCTGGAGCTTCGATTTCTACAGCGACATCAAGAACATATCGGTCCGAAAAGGGTCGTTCGCGTGAAGGAGGCGACAGCCATGGTACAGGTCACCGAGCTCGGCTACATTGGATTGGGCGTCAAAAACCTGGCCGATTGGCGGGATTTCGCCGCCACGGTGCTGGCTCTGGAGGTGGTCGAGGAGGACGGGGCCGGGCGCTGCACGTTCCGCATGGACTATTGGCGCCATCGCTTCCTGGTCGAGGAGGATGGGTCGGACGACCTGAACTTTCTGGGCTTCCGCGTCGCGGGTCAGGACGAGTTTCGGCAGATGGCCACTCAGCTGACCGACGCCGGCGTGGTGGTTCGCGTCGGCTCGCCGGCCGAGGCCGATGAGCGTCGTGTGCTCGAGATCATGAAGCTGAACGACGCCAGCGGCTATCCGATCGAGATTTTCCACGGCCCGCAGATCCAGGCCGACAAGCCCTTCCATCCCGGCCGCCGGATGCACGGCGGGTTCAAGACCGGCGACGGGGGCCTGGGCCATCTGATCCAGCGCGAGACCGTCGGCTTCGAGAAGACCTATGAATTCTACAAGCTGCTGGGAATGCGCGGCGGGGTGGAATACCGGATTCCCGTGCCCGGCCAGCCGCGGCCGGTCGAGCTGATGTTCCTGCACTGCAATAGCCGCGACCACACCATCGCCTTCGGACCACCCGGCGTGAAGCGGATCAACCATCTGATGATCGAGGTGGAGGCGATGGACGACGTCGGCCTGGCCTATGAGATCGTGCGCCGCCGGGGGATCGCCGTGGCCATGGCGCCGGGACGCCACGCCAACGATCACATGTATTCATTCTACTTCATGAACCCGTCGGGCTGGATGTGCGAGATCGGCTGGGGCGCCCGGGCGGCCAGCCACCAGTCGGAATATTACCAGCGCGACTCCTACGGCCATGAAGCCGTCGGCGGAGTCATGAAGGGGGTCATGGAGACGGTCTCGGTCGCCGCCGAATAAGCCGTGTGTAAGAGCAAAGGAAGACGATCATGTCGGTGTTGAGCGGTCCGCGCGAGGAATGGCGGCGCATTCTCCACGAAGGAACGCCCCAGTGGGTCCGCCCCGAGGGCGATCGGCTGGTTCTGGGCGACGGGCGACGGGTGGCCGACGCCGAGGCGACCTATTTGCCGCCATGCGATCCCACCAAGATCGTCTGCATCCATCTGAACTATGATTCGCGGCGGGTGGAGTTCAAAGCCCCGCCCCTGGTCACCCCGACCTATTTCCAGAAGCCGCTGACCACCCTCAACAGCCATCGCGGCTTTTTGAGCCGGCCAGAGAACTGCAAATACCTCAACTACGAGGGCGAGATCGCCGCCATCGTCGGCAAGCCGATGCGCAATGTGGCCAGGGAGGATGTCTGGGATCATCTGGCCGGCTTCG
Source organism: Caulobacteraceae bacterium (assembly GCA_025359665.1). Taxonomy (GTDB): domain Bacteria; phylum Pseudomonadota; class Alphaproteobacteria; order Caulobacterales; family Caulobacteraceae; genus Acaudatibacter. Next base: position 2,892 of record JANYFU010000004.1, on the reverse strand, counting down.
CTCCGGCCAATGACGTCGGCGCGCAGGACTTCCGCGACACCGACGCCGGCTCGATGCTGCGGGTGAAGGGCCAGGACGGCTTCTGCCCGATCGGGCCGGGGATCGTCCGGGGCGTCGACATCCGCGAACAGACGGTTCGGACCTACATCAATGGCCGGGTCGTTCAGGAGGGACCGGTCAGCGAGATGGCCTTCCCCATCGACTACATCTTCGCCGACCTGTCGCGCCACATCACCTTCCTGCCGGGCGATATCGTGCTGACGGGCACGCCGGCCAATTCGCGTCCCATGAATCCCGGCGACGTGGTCGAGGTCGAGATCACCGGCATCGGCCGGCTGTCCAATACGGTCCAGGACGCTCCCGCGCCCCGCCACGAGGTCGGCCACCAGCCCACGGACACCGAAGCCGTCCGCAGGGTGGCCCTCGGACAGTTTTAGGCCGCCGGAAAATCCGGATCAGACAAAACCCCGGATCAGACACTGGGAAAATGGGAGACTCAGACATGAGCGACAAGGAAAAATTCGCCGCCACCGGGTCGGCCTACTACTTGCCTGAGCCGGCCTATGACGAGGATTTGGTGCTGGTCGACAAGGGAACGCCGGCGGGCGAGGTCTTCCGTCGCTACTGGATGCCGGTGGCGAAGTCCGACAAGATCAAGGATCTGCCTGTTCAGGTGAAGGCCCTGGGCGAGGACCTGATCCTGTTCCGCAAGCCATCGGGCGAGGTCGGGCTGGTCTATCCGCGCTGCATCCACCGGGGAACCTCGCTGCTGTGGGGCCGGGTCAGCGAGAAGGGCATCCGCTGCTGCTACCACGGCTGGACGTTCGAGACCGACGGACGCTGCACCGAGCGCCCCGGCGAGGAGGGCGTCGACGGCGCCAGTCGGATGACCCTGCGCCAGCCGTGGTATCCGGTGGAGGAACGCTACGGCTTCGTGTTCGCCTATATGGGACCGCCGGACAGGAAGCCGCCGCTGCCGCGCTACGATCTGCTGGAGAACATTCCGGGCGGCTGGGAGATCGTCGCCGACGACACCTCCATTCCGGCAGGCGGGGCTGGGCGGATGCCGTGCAACTGGCTGCAGCACCACGAGAACGGTTTGGACGGCGCTCACGTGCCGATTTTGCACGAACACCAGTTTCCGCCGATCATGGCCCAGGCGACCCGCTCGGGAGGCTTTTTCGAAAAGCTGGACGATCGGGTCAACGGCGGCGACACCACCAGAATCGGGCCGATGATGATGGATTTCAAGGTCAATATCATCATGCCCACGGTGCGGGTGATCCCAGACCCCCTGCTGACCAACGCCCGGCCCGACGGCAAGTCGGACCAGCTGTCGTGGACCCTGCCCAAGGACAACACCGACACCATCGTCTTCACGGCCATCGTCAGGCCGAAGGACGCGGCGCCCGGCGCCCCGGAACGCTACAACGGCAAGGCGTGGAAGGACCTGACGTTCGAGGAGCACCAGCGCTATCCCGGCGACTTCGAGGCGCAGACGGGCCAGGGACTCATCACTTTTCATAGCGAGGAGCACCTGTTCGCCCAGGACAAGGGTATCGTTCTGTTGCGGCGCCAGTGGCGAGAGGCGATCAAGACCATACGGGCGGGAGGCGACCCGCCCGGCGCCTTCGGCTCCAACCCCTATGTGGAAACCACCGCCGGGGCGAAGATGATGGCCAATCCCGATTTCGTGGTTCCGGCCTGATTGATCACGCGCGGCAAGCGGCCAAAAGCCTTTCCAGGAACCATCGTCCGGCGGGGCCTGGAGGCCGGTCCCGGGCGTGGATGGCGTGGATAGGGATGCGCCGCGCCAGCAGGCCGGGCTCGGTCAACGTCAGCGCCGACAGTTCGCCGCTCTGGATAAGGGGAGAAACCATGTGCTCGGGCATGTTGCCCCAGCCCAGCCCCGCGCGGAGAAAATCCAGGCGCCGGCCCAGGTCCACGAACCGCCAGACCCTGGGGCTGATCACGCCGAAATTCGGCGAGTCGGCGGGCGCGGCGGGATCGGTGAGGATCAGCTGCACGTGACGGCCCAGCATCTCCCGCGACAGAGGCGCGCCATGCCGCGCCAGGGGATGGCCCGCCGCGGCCACCGGGATCATGGCGATGGACATCAGATGTTGCGCCACCAGGTCGCCGCCATCGCCTGGCATCAGGCCACAGAGGGCGATATGGGCGGCGCCCTCGCGCAGCCGGCGCTCGGCCGCCAGGATCGGCGCCGTGTAAAGCGTCACGGTGAGGTCGGGATACTGGCCGCGTAGCGCCCGCAGCGCGTTGAGCAGCGGCGGGCTGGGGAACAGATTGTCCACCGCGACGGTCAGTTCGGGTTCCATTCCGCCGCCCATGGCGGCAGCCTGAGCCTGGAGGGCCGCGGCCTCCGCCAACACCTGTCGCGCCTGGCCCAGAAGCACCTGGCCGCTCTCGGTCAAGGTGGGGGATTTCAGTGTCCGATCAAAGAGAGGCAGGCCGAGAATGGCCTCCAGGCTCTGTACCTGCTGGCTAATCGCCGATTGCACCCGGCCCAACCGTCGGCCGGCGGCCGAGAAGCTGCCCGTCTCGGCGACGGCGGCCAGAACTCGCAGCTGATCCAGGGTCATGGCGTTCAGCATGAAAATCTCCGTTCATCACTCAAACAGATCAATATCATCAAATTTTGGCCGATTCACCTGGTAGATAAGATGTGGCATCCCGTCGGTCATGAACGCCGAACGCCTGCCCACCCTGATGATCCCGCACGGCGGCGGCCCGTGCTTCTTCATGGAGACCCGCCCGCCCATGCCGGCGGGAATGTGGGATGCGATGGCGACGCATCTGCGGGGACTGGGCGACGAAGTCGGCGTGCGCCCCAGGGCCGTTCTGGTGATTTCCGCCCACTGGGAAACGAGCGTT
>JANYFU010000001.1 GCA_025359665.1 Caulobacteraceae bacterium | reverse complement strand
TGACCGCGTCTGTCCAGCCCGCGTTCTCGAGGCCGTGAATCCTACCGGTCGGCCCCACCACATCGCTGAGCAGGCGGGTGAAATATCCGCCGCCCGGAAACAGTTCGCCAACCACCATGCCCGGCCTGACGCCGGCGAAGGCCAAGGTGTCGGCCGGATCACGCACGGCGTCGGTGTCGCGGTCCTCTTTCGGTCTGGCCGGGTCGGCGACCGCGCTGGCGATCACGCACGCGGTGGTCGCGGCCGGCGCGGACCCGGCGGATAGCGTGCCAGCGAATGCGAATAACACCAGCATATAGAGAAGGGACGGCTTCATGATTGCCCTCGGAATGACACGGCGTACCCAACTAGCAAAAAGCGCTGGTCAGATCACGCGCGCGTCGAAATCTTCCCGCGCCTTGGCGATCGTCGTCTGGTGCTCGAACGCCCAGGCGCCCAGGGCCTGCACCGGCGCGCGCAACGACCGCCCAAGCGGTGTGAGTTCATAATCGACGCGCGGAGGGATGGTCGGGAACGCCGTTCGCGTCACCAGGCCGTCGCGCTCCAGCCCGCGCAGGGTCAAGGTCAGCATGCGCTGCGAGATGCCGCCGATCATTCGGCGAAGCTGGTTGAACCGCTTGGGCCCGTCGGCCAGCAGCATGACGATCAGCACGCTCCACTTGTCGCCGATCCGCGACAGCACGCCGGAGACCGCGGCGCAGCTCCCCACGCAATGGGCGCCGTCGGCGTCGGTCACATCGATGGTGTCTGGTATCACGGCTGTGCCTTCTTGTCGGATCAGGATAGGCGTCTATTTAGCGTCGGTATCAATTCAATACCACCCGGAGACACATACCTATGAACCTTCTGCACATCGACGCCAGCATCCTCGGGCCGAACTCGACCAGCCGCGTACTTTCCGCCGCCGTCGTAGCCCGCCTGAGCGATGCGAACCCCGGGTTGCACGTCACCCATCTCGACCTTGCCGCTGATCCGATCCCGCACCTCAGCCTCGCCGAATTCGGCGCCATGATGGGCGGTGAATCGCCTCTGGCGCTGGAACAACTGCTCGCCGCCGACATCGTCGTCATCGGCGCGCCGGTCTACAACTTCTCCGTGCCGTCGCAGCTCAAGGCTTGGGTCGACCGCATCGCCGTCGCTGGCAAGACCTTCCGCTACACCGAGAAGGGACCCGAGGGCCTGTTGGGCGGCAAGCGTGTGATCCTGGCCGTCGCCCGCGGCGGCCTCTATGGACCGGGCGCGCCGGCCGCGCCGCACGAACACGGCGAGAGCTATCTGCGCAGTATCTTCGGCTTCCTCGGCGTGACCGACGTGGAGGTGATCGTCGCCGAGGGCCTGAGAGTCAGCGACGCCATGCGCGACGAGGCCATGATCGCCGCCCATGCGAGGATCGCCGAGCTTGGGACTGTAACACCTGTCCACGCGGCGGCTTAGGCGCCTCTAGGCCCGCTCTCCGTCTCGCGCATCACGTCGCCGCCAGATGGAGAGCGCAAGGCCGACGGCCAGCATCGCGATCAGCACCAGATTGATGATCGACCCGCTCGAAGTCCCAGGCGTACGTTCGATCGGATACAAACCGAGGATGGTCCGCCGCCCCAGGAATTCGAACACCAGCCACAGATAGATCAGCGGGACCATGGCTCGGTAACGGATCATCGCCAGCACGCAGATCAGGCCGATGCAAAGATGCAGCAGCCCCAGCAGCGCGGTCGAAGTCATCTGGTCGCGCAGGGCGGCTTGCGAAAAGGTGGCGAGGTCGATCGCGTCGGCCGCGTTGGCTTGGCGCGGCGTCAGGATCGATCCGAACGCAATACCGATCTTTAGGACCAGCACCGGCGCCAGCAACCAGAAGCCGAGCCATTGGCCGCGAAAGCGGTTGTCGATGACGCGTGGAAACAGCAGGCCAAGCATCGACACCCTCCGGCTACCGCCCGGGTTCGGACATCGAGGGCGGATCGCTGGCCGGGAAGCTGGCCTCCAGCGCCTCGTCGAGGCGGGCTTCCCGCTCGGCCCGCAGCCGCGCGTTCAGCGCCACGCTGGCGTCCATCCTGGCTAGCTGCTCGGCGGTCGCGGCAGCCTGATGACGGGCCTTCCACTCCGATTGTGGCATGCCAAGGATCGCTTCCCGCGCCTGATCGCGGTTCAGCGCGCCGTCGGAGGCTTCACTGACCCAGTCCGCCAGGCAGTTTCGGC
>JANYFU010000633.1 GCA_025359665.1 Caulobacteraceae bacterium | reverse complement strand
CGGCGGGACCTGCGGACCAGGGTGATCACCGAGCCCTTGGCCTCCAGGTCCAGGAGCGCCGGCTTGGCGGCGTCCAACGCCCGGGCGCCGAGGGCTTTCTCGTCCAGCGCCCCCGAAGCGATCAGCAATTCTTCCAGCTTGGTCAGGGTCTCGCCCTCGCCGTGCAGGGCCGCCTCGGAATCCATCAGACTGGTGCACAGGCTGCGGACCAGCCGCAGGTTGGCCTCGGCGCGCTCCAGATAGCGGCCCAGCCAGAACAGGTTGTCCGCCGCCCGGCTGGGCAAGTGGCCCAGGATCCGGCGTACCTTGACCTCGTCCTGGCTGGCCATCAGCGTCACGCGTTCCACCGGCCGGTCGGTCATCACCCACACGTCGGCGGTGCGGGCGCCTTCGCCCATGGAAATCGCCCTGACGTCCATCTGGTCGGAGGTCCGGCAGAACCCCCCTGGCATCACGCAGAACCCGTCCGGCGTGGCGGTGGCGTAGACGCGCAGCACGAAGGGCGCGGGCTCTAGGCGGTCCTCGCGCATGACAGGTGTCGTCGACAGCCGCACCACCTCCTGGCCGACGAAGTCGCCAGGCCGGTCCTCCAGCCGCGCGAAGAATTCCGCCTTTTCGGCGCGTGTCAGATCCGAAATCAGCCGCGGCCTGGCGAACGGATCGCCGCTTGGCAACAGGTTGGGGGACAGGTTGAAGGCCGGAGCGATGGCCAGGTCCGACCGCGACCGCACCAGGGCTTGTTCCGCCGCCTGGCCGCACCACCAGGTGGCGACATTCGGCATCTTCAGCTCCTCGCCGAGCAGTCGACGGCAGAGCCGGGGCATGAAGCCGAGCAGGGCCTTGGATTCGAGCACGCCGGAGCCCGGCATGTTGAGGACCGCGACCCCGCCGCCCCGGATCGCCTCCAGCAAACCCGGGACGCCGAGGTGGGAGGCGCTGTTGAGCTCCAGCGGGTCCACGAAGTCGGCATCGACGCGCCTCAGCAGCACATCGGCGCGCTTGAGGCCGGCGATGGTGCGCACATAGACCAGGCCGTCGCGCACCACCAGGTCGTCGCCCTCGACCAGCAGGAAGCCGAGATAGCGGGCCAGGTGGGCCTGTTCGAAATAGGTCTCGCTGAATGGGCCGGGGGTCAGCAGGCAGATGCGTGGGTCCACCCGTTGGGCGGCCGAGGCCAGGCCCTTGCGCATGGAGTCGAAAAACGGGGCCAGGCGTTCGACGTTCATGGCGTTGTAGAGGCCGGGATAGGCCCGGGACAGCACCAGGCGGTTTTCCAGTTCATAGCCGGCGCCGGACGGCGCCTGGGTGCGGTCGCCCAGCACCCACCAGCGGCCGTCGGGCCCGCGGGCCAGGTCGGCGGCGTAAAGCTGCAGATAGCGACCACCGGGAGGCGGTACGCCGCGCAGCGAGCGGATGAAATCCGGGCTGCCAGTCAGCGCGGCGGCGGGCAGGGCGCCTTCCGCCACCAGATTCCCCTCGCCATAGATGTCCTTGAGGAGGGCCTCCATCAAGGTGGCGCGCTGTTCGACGGCGGCGGAGATCCGGGCCCACTCGTTCTGTTCGAGGATCATCGGCACGGGGTTGATCGGCCAGCTGCGCTCGTTCTCCTCGCCATAGATCCGATAGGAAACGCCGGTGTCGCGGATATGCCGGGTCGCCAGGTTGAACCGGCTCCTGATCTGGCCGGCCGGGTATTCGGCCAGTTCACCCAGGAATTTCAGCCAGTGATCGCGCGGTGTCAGGGTCGGGTCGAACAGCTCGTCCGGTATGCCCGCGATCGGCCGATAGCCGCGCAGCCAGCCGCTTAGCCGCTCGGCCCCGGCGGGATCGAGAGCCGCGCGCCGCTGGGCCGGATTGGCGAGGTCAGGCGACATCGGGCGCGCGTCTCATGGCGGCGCGGTCCGCAGGTCCAGGGTCATCGGAAAATCGCCCCGGATTTCGGCGGGCGGCGGCGTTACGCGGCCGGCCGTATGGCCCTGGGTCTCGAAACGGGCCTTGCGCCGGGCCTCGGCCTCATAGGCGTTGACCGGCATGGTCTCGTAGTTACGCCCCCCCGGGTGGGCTACGTGATAGACGCAGCCTCCCAGGGATCGGTGCGCGCCCTTGTCGATGATGTCGAAGGTCAGCGGCGCGTGAACCGGCAGGGTGGGGTGAAGGCCGCTGAACAGCTTCCAGGCCTTGTAGCGAACCCCGGCCACCGCCTCCATGGAGACGCCGGTCGAGGTCATCGGCAGGGCGCGGCCGTTGCAGGTGATCAGGTGGCGGTCGGGATGAAAGCCGGTGGCCTTGACCTGAAGCCGCTCCACCGACGAGTCCACGAACCGGGCCGTGCCTCCGGCGGTGCTCTCCTCGCCCATCACATGCCAGGGCTCCAGGGCGTGGCGCAGCTCCAGTGTCACGCCACCATAGGCGACGGTTCCATGGACCGGAAAGCGGAAGGCTCGCTGGGCCTCGAACCAGGTGGGATCGAACGCGTAGCCGGCCTCGGCCAGATCGGCGAGCACGGTGGTGAAATCTTCCCACACGAAGTGTTCCAGCATGAAGCGGTCGTGCAGGGCGGTGCCCCAGCGGACCAGCGGGCCTGCCTGGGGCTCGCGCCAGAACCAGGCCACCATCGCCCGGATCAGCAGCGACTGGGCCAGGTTCATCCGCGCGTCCGGCGGCATCTCGAAACCGCGAAATTCCAGCAGGCCAAGCCGGCCGGTCGGGCCGTCGGGAGAATACAGCTTATCGATACAGATCTCGGTGCGGTGGGTGTTGCCCGCCACGTCGATCAGCAGATTGCGCAGCAGGCGATCGACCAGCCAGGGCGCGGCCGGCTCCTCGCCTTCGCCCGGGGCGGGGATCATCGACAGCGCGATGTCGAGTTCA
>JANYFU010000568.1 GCA_025359665.1 Caulobacteraceae bacterium | reverse complement strand
CCGCCAACTCCCGCCGCCATCGTCGGATCTGAACAGGCCGCCGTCCTTGGCCTCGACCATGGCGTAGACCCGCTTTGGATCGGCCCCCGACGGGGCCACGTCGATCCGGCCAAGCGGGCCTGTCGGCAGGCCATGGCCTGTTTGGAGCGCCCAGGTGGCGCCGCCGTCAGCGGAACGATAGAGGCCGCTTCCCGGCCCGCCGCTGGAGAAGTTCCAGGGTTGACGCCGCACCTGCCACAACGCCGCCCAGACCACCTTGGAATCATGCGGGTCGAAAACGACGTCGATCGCACCGGTGTCGGTGTCCCTGTAGAGCACCTTGGTCCAGGTCTTGCCGCCGTCGGTGGTGCGGAACACGCCCCGCTCGGTGTTGGGTCCGAACGCGTGGCCGATGGCCGCCACCATCGCGATGTCGGGATTGACTGGGTCGACGACCACCGCGCCGATCTGGCGGGTGTCCTTGAGGCCGACGCTGGCCCAGGTCTTGCCGCCGTCGACGGTTTTGAACACGCCGGCGCCCCAGGTCATGTTACCGCGCAGGCCGTGTTCGCCGGTGCCGACATAGATCACATCGGGATTGCTGGGGGCGACGGCGATGGCGCCAATCGAGGCGACGCCGGTGGCGTCGAAGATTGGTTTCCAGATGGCGCCGGCGTCGCTAGTTTTCCAAACGCCTCCCGCCGCCGCGCCGAAGTAGAACGTATTGGGTTGGCCCGGAACACCGGTCACGGCCAGCGCCCGACCACCGCGATAGGGTCCGATGCTTCGCCATTGCAAACCGCTATAGGCCGACTCGGGGATGGCTCCGGCCACCGAGATCGCCGTCGCCGGTTGAGCGATGGCGGGTTCGAAGAGGGCCAGAGCCGGGGCGATGGCGATAACGCCAGACAACAGAAGGCAGGACGAGACGCGGGTCAACAAGGGCTCTCCGAACGATGAAGCCTGCACCCTAAAACGATCTCAGCCAAAAGACAGCCCGCCACAATTGTCCTGGCATCGCATCTCCACATCCGTCGCCTGAAGCCTTACCATCGCTAGAAGGTCAGGATCCAAGGTCGGAGGCGGGTAGGGCGATGGCGGCTATGGTTTATGCCACGGTGGGCTCGAATCGGCTGGACGAAGCGAAAGCCTTCTATGACTCGCTGATGGCGTTGGCCGGCGTCCCGACGCTGTTCGAACACCCTTCGGGCGGGCGGGTCTACGGCGCCAACGGGACGCCCAACTTCGCGGTGCTGGGTCCCTTCGACAAGCAGCCTGCCACGGTCGGCAATGGCGCGATGGTCGCCTTCGAGTTCAACTCCCGCGCCGAGGTCGAAGCCTTCCACGCCCTGGCCATGCAGCTGGGCGGCGTCGACGAAGGCTCGCCAGGCGTGCGCGGCCCGGATTGGTATTTTTCGTATTTCCGCGATCTCGACGGCAACAAGCTCTGCGCGTTTTACATGGGGTGAAGGTTGAGCGCCCGGGCAAGGACAGCTTCACCCGGACCGGTCGATCTCCTATCTGCATAAACATGCCAAACGCCCCATTCTCCCAGGACGCGGACTTCCACGCCACCGATCCCTATGAGCGTCAGGCGCAGACCTATCCCCAACTGAGCGCCGAGATGACCGCGCGTGTCGCGGCCTATGGGCGCGAGGAGACACTGGCCAAGGGCGCCCTGGTGTTCGAGCGCGGGCAGAGGTCGGTGGATATGTTCCTGGTGCTGGATGGCGCCATCGAGATCTTCGATGAGGATGAACACGGCCAGGAAACGGTGATCACCACCCATACCGCCGGCCGGTTCACCGGCGAGCTGGACCATTTCAATGACAGGATGGTGCTGGTGTCGGGCCGGGCGGGCGCCGACAGCCGGGTGATCAGGGTGCATCGCGCGGAGTTTCGCCGGCTGGTCGCGGGCGAGCCGGACATCGGCGAGATCATGATGCGGGCCTTCATCCTGCGCCGGGTCGGGCTGATCCAGCACGTCCACGGCGGGGTGGTGCTGGTGGGTCCGGGCCACGCGGCAGACACCCTGCGGCTGGAGCGGTTCCTGGTGCGCAACAACTACCCTCACCGATTGCTGGACACCGAGGTCGATCCCGACGCCGGCGACCTCCTCAAGTGCTACCAGATCGACGCCGGCGACCTGCCCGTGGTCGTGGCGGGCCACGACGGGGTGTTTCGCAACCCAGCCACCGCCGATCTGGCCGACGCCCTGGGTATCACCGAGGCTCTCGACCCCGAGCGCGTCTATGACGTGGTGGTGGTGGGGGCCGGTCCGGCAGGGCTGGCGGCGGCGGTCTACGCCGCTTCGGAAGGGCTGGACACCATCGTGGTCGAGGGCGTGGCGCCCGGAGGCCAGGCGGGGACCAGCTCGAAGATCGAGAACTATCTGGGCTTTCCCACCGGCATCTCCGG
>JANYFU010000565.1 GCA_025359665.1 Caulobacteraceae bacterium | reverse complement strand
CCCGGTCACGCCGTAGCCTGAATTGCCGCCATTGCCGCCCACGGCCTCCTGACTGAGATTGAGTGTTCCGCCCTGGGTTGATCCGCTCACAGCGTTGGTCGCGTTGGCGGCGCCGCCATTGCCGGCGTCGGCGTTACCCGTATAGCCCTGGCCGCCGGCCCCGGCGGTGTCGGTGACGTCGACATAGGCGGACACGGCCCCATGCGCCGTCAGCTTGGCTGTCGCCTTGGCCGAGCCGCCGACGCCACCCTTGCCGGATGTATTGTAGCCGGGACCGCCAGCGCCGCCGGTGGCCTGGGCGCTGGCATTGAGTTTGTCACCGGCCTGAGGCGTGTTCGCGACCAGGATCGCCGTGGCGGTCGCGCCGCCGCCCGTGCCGGCGCCGCTGCCGTAAACGCCGCCGCCAGCTCCGCCGTTGGCATAGGCGCGGGCGATTCCCTCGCGCGTCACGGTAAGGGTGTTGGACGCCATCGCCGACCCGCCGTTGGCGCCAGCGGCGCCGTCGCCCCCCGCGCCGCCGTCGGCCTCGGCAAGCGAGATCACCAACAGGCTTTTCGTCACGGCCTTGGTGTCGTCGGTGGTCAGCTTGGATGAAGCCGATCCCGCCGATCCCGCGCCACCGCCCGAAGGCCCGCCCAGTCCGCCCCCGCCGTCGCCCCCCTTGGCGGTCTGAGACAGCCGCAGGGTTCCCCCCTGGGTGCTTCCCGTCGCGGCGTTCACCAGCGAACTGGCGGCGGCGCCGCCGCCCAGAGCGCCCACGCCACTGCTCCCATCGCCTCTGCCTCCCGACCCACCCCACTGGGTGACCGACGCCGAGGCATTGGCGAGCCCGATGGCCTTGGCGAAGGAATTGCCGACCGCGCCTCCCACCCCGCCGGCGCCGCCCCGACCTTCGCCAGTACCGCCGCCGGCGCCATAGGCTGCGGCCGCCGCAAAGGAATCGCCCATGGTGTTGATCTGTGTCGCCTGGGCGGTCGCGGAACCTCCGGCCCCGCCCGCCGCGCCCTGTGTGGCCGGGTCGCCCGGCAGACTCACCGAACCGCCGCCGCCGCCATAACCACGGGCGTTGGCTGTCAGGGCCGAGACGTTGGCGCCGTTCACGAAGATGGTCGCCGTGCCATCGGCGCCCGATCCCCCCGCCCCCACGGCGCCGTTATTATTCGCCGCGCCACCGTGGCCGCCACTTCCGCCGTTGGCGGTGGCGCTGTTGGTGGTGTCGGATGCCGAGCCGCCGCTGACGGCGGTCGCGGATATGCCGCCGGCGCCATTCAAGCCAGGATCGCCCATCGCTCCATTGGCGCCGGATACCGTGACATCGGTCATGAGCCAGTCTCCCCTTTTCGTGTCTCGGACAATGCTATCCAGGTCGCCTGACGACGACCAGACACTAAAGCAAACCTCACCCGGCCGGCCTACACCTCAGAGGCGAGTCAGTTTTAGGGGCCTTGGCCCTTCGCCCCGTCGTTTCAGCCCGGCCTGACGAGCATGATCTTCGCCACCGACGGCACGCCGTTCTGGTGGACAAACAGCATGTAGTAGCCCGGAACCAGAACGTTGGGATCGGTCGGCAGGGTCGCGGTGATCGAAGAGCCGGATTGGCTGAACGGCAGATCGAAGAACCGCTGGTCAATATTGGTCGAGTGGGTGACCGAGCCGGCCCGGACGAAGGTGACGCGGCCGATGACGTCGGCGGGGCCGACCGTCGCGGTCACATTGTCGCCGACCGTCAGGCTGACGGGCGCATCTACCAGGGTCGGCCTCGGGGCGGGCTGGCCCGACCCGTCATTCAGATAGAGATAGGGCGGGTAATAGATCTCGGCGTTACGCTCGGTCACCGGGCCTGGCGAACCGCCCGCTCCGGTCAGCAAGGTGGCGTCGGGCAACAGCAGCGCGATGGAGTGATAGAGACGTGGCTTGGTGGCCGCGGCGCCCTCGGTCCAGGCGCCCGTCGCCGGATCCCAAATTTCGGTGTTGTAATCGATATCGACGGCGGCGTTGGCCTTGGCCGA
>JANYFU010000538.1 GCA_025359665.1 Caulobacteraceae bacterium | reverse complement strand
TCGCAGGTGCGCTCGAGCTTCTCGACCGCCTCGCGGGCTTCGGCGTGGGTAAGCAGGAGCGACGGCAACAGGCGCACGCAGTTATCACCACCGCCGGCAACCAGCAGGTGCTGGTCCCGGGCCAGGGCCATGAAGGTCCGGTTATTGGGGATCAGCTTGATGCCGATCAGCAGACCCTTGCCGCGAACATCGGCGACCACGTCGGGAAAGCGCTCCTTCAGGCCATGCAGCTGCTGGGTGAAATAGCCGGCGATCTCGCGCACATGTTCCAGGGTCTCGGGCGCGCTCAGCTCATCGAACGCCGCCAGGCCCACGGCCATGGCCAGCGGATTGCCGCCATAGGTCGAGCCGTGCGAGCCGACCGTCATGCCCGCCGCGGCGCGGGCAGTGGCCAGGCAAGCGCCGACCGGAAAGCCATCACCCAATGCCTTGGCCACGCACATGATGTCCGGCGCGGCGTTGGGCGCCCATTCGTGAGCGAACAGCTTGCCGGTGCGGCCCAGGCCGCATTGGATCTCGTCATAGATCAATAGAACGCCATGGGCGTCGCACAGTTCGCGCAGGCCGGTGAGGCAGACTTCCGGCACGGCGCGAGCCCCGCCCTCGCCTTGCACCGGCTCCAGGATCACCGCCGCCGTGGTCGGATTGGCGATGGCGGCCTTGACCGCCTCCATGTCGCCGAACGGCAGGCTGACATAGCCCGGCAGGGCGGGACCGAAACCCTCGACATAGGACGGATTGCCCGCCGCATAGACGGCCGCGTAGCTGCGGCCATGGAACGCGCCCTCGAAGCCGATGATGTCGATGCGCTCCGGCTGGCCATTGGCCCAGTGGAACTTGCGGGCCGTCTTCAGCGCGCACTCGATCGCCTCGGTGCCCGAATTGGTGAAGAACACCACCTCGGCGAAGGTCTCCTCGGTGAGGCGCGCGGCCAGCGCTTCCTGGCCCGGAATGCGGAACACGTTGGAGACATGCCACAGCTTCTGTGCCTGGTCGGTCAGGGCCTTGACCAGTTTGGGATTGGCATGGCCCAGGCCCGTGCTGGCGATGCCAGCCATGCAGTCCAGATAAGCCTCGCCCTCGGCGGTATAGAGGCGGGCGCCCTCGCCGCGCTCGAACGCCAGCGGCGCGCGGTTGTAGACCGCCATGATGTGATCGTCGGGGACGGTGGGCGTGGACTGAAGCGACATGGTCGCGCCTCCCAAATAGAAAGCGCCCCGGGCGTGTATCGCGCGGGGGCGGGAAGCGCGGCGTTCTCGCGCCCGCGCCGCGGCTTGTCAACATTTGTTCCCACGGCGCCAGGGCGACAGGGTCGGGTTGACGAATGGTTGATGTAGGATTTGGCTATGGCGACGCGCTGGAAGGTCGAGGCCCGCATGCCGCTGCCGAGGCGTTCGAGGCGCTAAGGGCTTAGGTCTCTGAACTCCGCGCGGCGCTGGAAGGTCAGCCGACCACGGCGCCCAACCACTCCCATACCGTTGCGGCCATCGTTCAAAGCCTCGCGGTGATGGAGGCGCACCCGGCCCCTCTGGTTGACGCCCGGCACGGCCGGCGCGGAACTTGGGCACCTGACCGAGCGGCAGCGCACCAGGCGAGGGTAAGTCTGCCAGGTCGCGATAATGACCGCCGTGGGCGCCGTCGCCGGCATAGTCGTCTGGGTGTGTTTCTCGGGGCCGATCGCGCGCCCTCCCCGCCGGCCAGAGCGTGCCAGAACGAAAGGCCGCTGCGACGCTGCGGCTCGACCGATAGGAGCCTGGTGCCCGGATCATGCAGAGCGCCAATTTGCAGAGTTGGGCCAGGTTAGCGGCCGCCGAAAAACTGGGGCAGGACAACGAGACCGCGCTGGCGGATTGCGGACAGGCTGTTGCCAGGACGCGAAAACCACAGCGGTGCGCGTAGCAGTCGCGGCCCGGCACCGCAGAATCCTATCGTTGAAACACCTTGTCTACGAACGCGGGGGTCAGGACGAGCCCCGCGGTTAGGTCATTGCATCGCCGACTCGACTCTCAAAAGGCCCCATCACATAAATTGCGCTTCCCCTCGCTCGTACAGGAAGCGCCATGACGTTACTACAAATGATTGCGGCGCTGGTCGCCTTTAAGACTGAAAATCCGAATTCCAACAAGGCAGACGTTGAGTCCTATTTCGCATTGATCTCTAAAATACCTAAGGCACGATCTGTGTTTGCTGGCCAGGATTACACCTTCAGATTTTCCGAGGCTAATACAGGCTCTTTTTCCAACGTCGTACTTTCACTGTCGGCACTTCAGAAATACGACGCTAACCCTATGGTAATATGTATAGTTCGGCCAAACCGGCTGGATTTTAGGCTTTCTAATTCGACACTTCTAAAACGAATAAGCCATAGCTCTCACAACCTCTCGTCCGAAAATATAAAGGGGAGTTTCCTGGGTCACGACATCATGGACGACTACGAAGGAATACCGAATCGGCCCGAGAATTTCGAGAAACTTTCAGCGATTCATGTTGAATTTAGCTGGACCGAAAATGTCTATCGACTTGTCGAGGCCACAAATTCCATCGTCGCAAGATCAACAAGATACGAGGCGACCCCTGAGGGCGTAGCTCGGATTCTAAACGCCCCCAGTCGGGCAGCCGCAGCACTTAACTCTCCTCATTTTGAAGCGGCAGAGCGCGAGCTGACAAGGCTCGTAGAGCGAAATCAACGGGCACTCTTACAAGCGGCGAGTCTCGACAACGTCAACATCAGAGGGAATACGATAGAACAGATCATTACCGGCACGGTGAATGCTCATCGTTTAGATGATCTAGTCTTTGGTCTACTATCAAACGGCCGACTCATTGTCGACATTAAGACCAAACTGCTAGATCACGCATCCGCGCCAAAAGCATATAATATAGACAAAGTCCTTAGTCTCTTATCAAGCGCGGAAACGGTTTTTGCTTTCTTCTTTATAGGCCTCAATGCGTCAGAGGGAATTTCGCCATCGAAGCTAATTTCTATATTCGATCCAATCGTAATCAGCGCAACTAGAATCCAAACACATTGGGCCGGACGAGCGTCCCGTGGCGTCACCCAGTTGACTGGTGATATATCGCGGATTTTCGATCCGAACTACAAGCCGTCCGTTGATGTTGATTCTGGTGTTGTATTGCTTAGATCATTCCTCGAACGGTAGGCGCATATCATCGAATGGTAAGCCGCCGACACTCTTGATCTGGGAGCCATTCTGGACGTTGAGGGTGTTGCGCTCCCAGAAAACCTTATCTCGATACCCTTGAATGCTCGTATCATGCTCGGCTAACGCGAGGCGCTTCTCAGCCAGGAGAGCGTATGTCTCGTCGATTTCCACCCCACTGAACTGGCGGCCTAGCTTTTTTGCGACCACAGACGACGTGCCGCTTCCTAGGAAGGGGTCAAACACAACGTCGCCTGGGTTGGAGCTGGCGAGGATCAGTTTTGCGATGAACTTTTCACTCTTCTGGGTTGGATGATCCGTGTTCTCAGGCATTGACCAGAAGGGAATGGTTATGTCGGTCCACAGGTTAGATGGGTGGGTATCCCGGAAATTCCCGGCCTCGGTTTCCTGCCAATCCTTCGGGCGACCATCGGCGTGGCGATAAGGGGCGATGACCCGACGCCGCAGCTTCACTGCATCGACGTTGAACGTGTAGCTATCCGATACCGTGCAAAACCAAATATCTTCGCTGGAATTTTTCCAATTGGTCAGTGCGCCACGGCCCTTTTCGCGCTCCCACGCAATGCGATTTCGAACGACGAAGAATTCCGAGGCGGCGCTAAATATGGAAGCGGAGGACAACCAGTCACCACAGATATACACCGTGGCACTATCCTTAAGTTTCGGCCGGACCGCCCGCAATAAGTTGCGCATCCAGTTAGTATATTGCTCCACTGGCATGCGCGAGAAGGCCCGCGCCCCGAATTTCTTGTTAAGATTATAGGGCGGGTCTAAGATTAGAAGATCGACGACCCTATCGGGCATCTTACTGAACGCGTCAAAGCAATCACCAAAAACGGTCTTTCCCAGAAAATTTAGACCTTCTATAGAGGCGGAATCGATCATCAGGCCACGAAGTGTCTGCCGCTCGCTGGGTTGAGTTGTCAGGGTACGGTTGCGGCCCGCCCGCATTTTTTCTCGGTCGCTTCCATCCGTCAGTGGGTGGACGTCGCTGTCGAACATCAATCCAACTCCTTTATGGCTACAATTTGAGCCAGTAATTCTTCTAATTCAACGGGGTCATATAGCCGGTAGCCGTTCACCGGATGTCTGTTTGGGCTGAGCTTCCCTGCCCGATCCCAATTGCGCAGCGTTGACCGAGACACGCCTAGCTTCGCCGCCGCCTCACCAACGGTAAGGTAGTCGGAGAGGTTCGGCACCTTCCCAATCGCCGCCATACCTTATCAAACCTTATCAGACATTGCAATACTGCTGCAGACGATATCAGACCTCCCGATTCGCCGAAACGGGCTCAGCGGGTGATTCCAGCGTGGGAACTTTTCGGAGCTTCATTGGGTACGGTCAGCCTGTCGCGATGCGAAAATCAAAACCTTCCCATCAAGCGCACCCCCGCTCCGTCTCGGCTTTTTCTGCTGCAAATTTCTGACGCGTAAGCGGAGTCCATAAGACTTGGCCCATCTGCTCATCTGCCTATGTTGGGTGAACAAAAGGCCTACCTTTCTTCCCCTCCCCCGCCCAAGCAGATCGGCTATTTGAAAGGAGCGAAAGGTGGTGGAAGAATTGCGCTACGGGTCTTCGCCCGCCCCTCCCTGGACATCACCACGAACGACAGGCGTTTGATCGCCGACATTGCCACTAGTGCACTGAGCGCTTCGGAGGATTCACAAATCCGGCAGGCCGTGCGATTCTCGGCGCATGGCTCAGACAGTTTCTGTAATCGTCTCGCCTGAGGATCGCGCGCGCTTGGCCGCGATCATCGGCGATCGTAGCCGGGCGCTCAAACACATTCAGCGCGCCCGGATCGTCCTTCATTCCGCGGAGGCTCTGCCGGTCCTTGAGGTCGCCCGCCGCGCCGAGGTCAGCCGGCCGGCGGTCTGGCGATGGCAGAAACGCTACGCTGAGAAAGGCGTCGAAGGGCTGCTGCGCGACAAGACCCGACCGCCGGGCAAGCCTGCGACACCTCTGCCCACGGTGGCCAACGTCGTAGCCCTGACGTGTTCCGAGCCGCCCGGAGAGGTCACTCACTGGACCGGCCGCGCGATGGCGGCGTTCACAGGCATCTCCCACACCACGATCCGGCGCATCTGGAGGGACCACAAGCTCGCGCCGCACCGTCTGCGCACGTTCAAGAAATCCAACGATCCGGCGTTCGCCGAGAAGGTAGAGGACATCGTCGGCCTCTATATGAATCCTCCGGCCCACGCCCTGGTGCTGTCCATCGACGAAAAGTCGCAGATCCAGGCCCTGGACCGCACCCAGCCCGGCCTGCCGCTCAAGCCCGGCAAGGCCGGAACCATGACCCACGACTACAAGCGGCACGGCACGACCACACTGTTCGCAGCTTTCAATGTACTCGACGGCGCCGTCAGCGGCCGCTGCATGCAGAAGCACACCCATCAGGAGTTCATCCGCTTCCTGAACGCCGTCGACCGGGAAGTGCCAACCGGAAAAATCGTCCACGCCATCCTCGACAATTATGCCACCCACAAGCACCCCAAGGTCCGAGCCTGGCTCGAGCGGCATCCGAACTGGGTGTTCCACTTCACCCCAACCTCCGGCTCCTGGCTCAACGCCGTCGAGAACTTCTTCTCGGCGCTTACCCGCCGCCGAATCCGGCGCGGCGTCTTCAGGTCGATCATCGATCTACAGGCGGCAATCAACCGCTACCTCAAAGAGCACAACGAAGATCCCAAACCCTTCGTCTGGACCAAGCCGGCCAAGGACATTCTGGCAAAGATCGATCGCCTGACTGTACCCTCCGAATGACTCAGTGCACTAGCGACTTGGCGTAGTCGAGCACCGCCTCAATACGTCCGCGAACGCGCGTCCCAGTTTCCGTTTTAATCCCCCAGATTGGCTTGAGAACGTCCATAACGTGGGCGGTGGAAACGTCTCTCACGGCGACTTGGCCGAAGATGGGATAGACATATGTCTTCAGCGTGGAACGCCATTGAGCTCGGTGTTTGGCGTTGCGCAGGCCCTTGTCGTGGTCGTCCATGTAGGCCGTCGCGGCTGCCTCAAAAGTGATCGATGCGATGGCCTCTGATTGAGCGGCGGCGCGCTCCGCTACACGCTCGGCGGCGCGTGTGGCTAGCGGGTCCATACCAGCCCTCACTTCCGCCCGGAGATTCCTTGCCTTGTCGCGAGCGGTAGCCAAGGAAGACCAATCTTTGTCTCGGTCTTTGAATTTGCCCTGGGCAGAGCCAAGACCCATTTCCCGCACCTTGCCCCCGCTGCGGTATGTGAACAGCCATGATCGGTTCCACGTCTGGACCTCCAGGGTCGAGTCAGCCCGGGGCTTGACAATCAGATAGAGACCACCGCCGTCTGCGTGTTTTCCAGCGCCGAGGGATTGGACCTCTGGTGCCGAGATGGCGTCCGTCAACTTCCTCGGCATAGTCGGGGCCCTTCCACACGGTACGCCCTGACTCCCGGACCCCATCATGGACCCCATTAAATTCGCCGAATGATGGCGAATGGCGTGCGAACAGGATCGGACATCAATGGGATTTTTCTGTCAAGAAAATATAGACTTAGATGAGGTCTGCGGACAGCCGCGAACGCCTCGAAACAGGCTTTTGGCGGAGAGGGTGGGATTCGAACCCACGGTGCCCTCACAGGCACGCCGCATTTCGAGTGCGGTGCTTTCGACCACTCAGCCACCTCTCCATGCCTTGAGGATCGGGACCTTAGGCCCCGGCGAGCGAAGGCGCGGAACCTAGCGATGCCGGGGGCGCCGCGCAAGCGTCGCTGGAAGCGCCGTTTGCCAAAAACGAAACCTTACCGACACAATCGACGTTTAGCCCTGCGGCGCGAGGAAGCTGGAGTATTTATAGAACCATGTCAGCCGATACGGACGATCTTTCGACCCGCCGCCGCGGACCCCCGACCGGGCGCGAGCGTTTCTCGACCACCCTGTTCACGGGCCTGAATATCGCGGTGTTCCTGGTGCTGACGGCCAGTGTCGTGGCCGCTGGAGTGCTTTGCAGCCAAGGAACCTGAGACCGGCTTAGGGGAAGGTCCCGGCCCGGCTCAACGCCGACACCGGCGCCTTGCCGATCTTGCCGCCGATCCAGCGGCCGGTCTCTATCATTGCCTCGACGTCGATCCCGGTCTTGAACCCCGCGCGATGCAGCATCCAGGCAAGGTCCTCGGTGGCGATATTGCCGGTGGCCGCTGGCGCGAACGGGCAGCCGCCGAGCCCGCCGCAGCTGGCGTCCAGAATGCGCACGCCCGACTCGATGCCGGCGAAGGCGTTCGCCAGACCCGTGCCGCGAGTGTCGTGAAAATGCAGGCGCAGCCTCGCCGTCGGCGCCTCGGCCCGGGCCGCCGCGATGCGGGTCTTTACCACCCAGGGATCGGCGGCGCCGATGGTGTCGGCCAGGGATATTTCCTCCACCCCCAACTCGGCCGCCGCCGCCACGATGCCCGCAACCCGCGCGACCGGGACCTCGCCCTCGAACGGACAGCCGAACGCCACCGACACCGTCAGGGTAATCGGCGGCCCGCCGCCTTCGCGGCGCCGCCTGACGATGGACGCCATGGCCTCCACCTGCTGATCGACGGTGGCGCCCTGGTTGCGGACACCGAACTCATCCGAGGCGCAGATCACCAGATTGGCCTCGTCACAGCCCGAGGCGATAGCCCGGTCCCAGCCGCGCTCGTTGAGCACCAGCCCCACGCGCGTTCGACCTGGCTCGTGGGGCAGGGCGGCCATGATCTCCTCGGCCCCGGCCATCTGAGGCACGCGCCTGGGATTGACGAACGATACCGCCTCGATCCGACGGGCGCCGCAGGCCTCCAGCCGGCGGATAAAATCGACCTTGTCGGCAACCTCCAGGACGGCCTTTTCGTTCTGAAGCCCATCCCGGGCGCCCATCTCGACGATTTCGACGGCTTCGCTCATGGACCTCGGCCTTTGCGCGGGGTGGGTGGGGGCAGATAAAGGCGCAATATGTCGGCGTGTCCTTTGGAATAGTCGAGTCCGGACACCGACCCCGCAGGCCGCGCCGCGGCGCCATTGCGGGCTAGGGCGGCTCGGAAGGCCGTGTCCTCGCGACCCTCGACGATCGCCGGGCGGCCCTCGGCCAGGGCGGCGGCGGCTTCTCCGGCATGACCAAGCTCGGTGTCGGCGCCCAGCAGGAAGACCAGGCTAGGCTCGGCATAGCCGGCCACGGTGACCGGCCCGGGCACGACGCCTTGCCATGGCGACGCTCCGGCGACGGTCAGGGCGCGGGCGGCGGCGCTCGAAAGCCACAGGGGGTGGAGACCGGGGACGACGGCGCCGGCCAGCACACCGTGCGCAAGGGCGGCAAGCCCCATGGCCGCCGCGGCCCCTCGCGCCGGCTGGCCACGCCAGAGCATCAGTGCGCCCGCCGCGCTGGCTGCCAGGAACAGCAACGCGGCCAGCACCGCCCATGGGACGGCCGAAAAATCGCCTATCTTGGCCATGGCCACCGGCCCGGCCACCGCGAACGCCACGCCAATGATCGCCGTTAGTCCGGCGCCGATCGCGCGGGAAACACGGCCGGCCGCCGGAGCATCGTCATCGACGGGCTCAAGAGCCCGCGCCATCAGCCACGTCAAAGCCCCATACAGCGGCAAAGTATAGTGAATGAGCTTGGTCGGAGTCGCCTCGAACACCAGCCAGCCGGGTATGAGCCAGCACAAGGTGAATCGTATGGCCGGCTCGGACCGGGCCCGCCAGGCCGCGACCAGGCCAGCAGGCAGAAGCAGGGTGGCCGGAAACAGCAAGACAGGCGCCAGCAACAGATAATAGCCTGGTGGCGCGCCGTGCCCCTCGGCTTCGCCAGCCAGCTTGGGCGCCAGGTCGCCGCTCAGCGCCGCGCCCCAGAACGCGCCATCGGTAGCCACGGTGATGGCCAGCGCCCAGGGTCCGAGCGCGGCGGCCAGGCCGATCAGGCCCCAGCCCCAGCCGAGCCGACCAAGCCATGAGACCCGCCGGTCCCAGACGCAGAGCGAGATCACGGCCAGGCCCACCACCATTGGTCCAATCGGTCCCTTGACCAGGATCGAAAGGGCGAGCGCGGCCCAGAACGCCGCCTTCACCAGCCGCCCGGCGCGAGGACCGCCATGTGCGGCTAGATATACCCGGCTCAACGCCGACATGGCCAGGGTGATCGCTCCACAGAGCACCGCGTCGGTGGACGCGATCGAAGCCTCCATGGAGAGCATGAAGCTCGACCCTAGCAACGATCCCGCCAGCAGCGCCGACCCGGGCGACAGGAGCGCCGCCGCGCCCCAGGCGCAGGCGGCGGCGGCCAGCATGGCGCCCAGCAGCGAGGGGATGCGATAGGCCCAGATGGCCCGGTCCTCTACCTGGGAGACGGACTTCACGGCCAGAGCCTGGAGCCAGTAGAGTCCGATCGGTTTTTTGAAGCGCGGCGCCTCCTGGAAGCGCGGGCTGACAAAGTCGCCGGTTTCCAGCATCTGGGCGGTGGCTTCGGCGAAACGCGATTCATCCCGATCGAGGGGCGGTAGGCCGATCACGCCGGGCAGGCCGGCGATCAGCGCCAGCAGCGCGGCCAGCAACGGACCACGCCATCCGCGGCCCCATCGGTCGAAAACGGTCTCGGGCGCCATGAGGTCTGCTAGCACGAACCCGCCCGTTTTGCAGGGCGAGGTCCATGGATCAATTTTAGGCTAAGACGAAGCATGATCGCGCCACCTTCCGCACCACTGGACCCGGCTCCCGAAGTCTCGATCGTCGTGCCGGTGTTCGACGAGGAAGGCGCGGTCGAGGCGCTGGTCCGGGAAATCGCCGTGGCCTTCCGGGACTGGCGGGCCGAGATACTGTTCGTCGACGACGCCAGCCGCGACGCCACCGGCCAGCGTCTCGCCGGGCTGATGGCCGAAACTGCCAATCTGCGGATCCTCACCCACCGGCGCAACGCCGGCCAGAGCCGGGCCATCCGCACCGGCGTGCTCGCCGCCCGGGCTCCGATCATCGTGACCCTGGACGGCGACGGCCAGAACGACCCCGCGGACGCCCCGCGCTTGGCTCGGGCGCTGCTGGCCGCCCCGCCGAGCCTGGGACTGATCGGCGGCGAGCGGCGCGTTCGGCGCGACTCATGGGCCAAACGCTGGGCCTCTGGCCTGGCCAACGCCGTGCGCCGACGGCTGTTGAACGACCACGCAGTGGATTCCGGCTGCGGCCTCAAGGCGTTCCGGCGCGAGGCCTTCCTGGCGCTACCCTATTTCGATCATCTACACCGCTACCTGCCGGCCCTGATGATCCGCGAGGGCTATGAGGTGGCCTTCGAGGTGGTGGGTCATCGGCCGAGGGGCGCCGGCCGTTCCAAATATACCAACCTCGGCCGCCTGGGCGTCGCCCTCTTCGACCTGAGTGGCGTGGTATGGCTGAACAGCCGGGCGCGGGACGAGGGCGGCTATGATGAAGCGGCGCTTCCCGCGCCGCGCGAAGGGGCCTAACCTCGCGGATATGTTGGCGGCCGTCCCCTTGCTAGTTCTGCCCGTGGCCGCCTATGCGGTCCTGGCCCTGATCCTGGGCGGCGGGCTCAATTCCACGGACGCCCACGCGCGGCTGACCCAGTCGCTGTTCAGCTT
>JANYFU010000527.1 GCA_025359665.1 Caulobacteraceae bacterium | reverse complement strand
CCGCATCGAGCCGCGAACGGCCTTGGCCGGCGTCCCGAGCCGCCAAACGGTTTCCACCTTCTGTGATCGGCCGGCGATGACAATCTTGCGTGGTGGCGTGACGCCGCCATCGCCACGCTCCCAGCGATAGGACACGGTCATGGGGCCGGTGACATGGATGGTCCCCAGGAACCGGACCGCGCCGGGGCAGGGTCCCTTGTAGTGGACCGGGTCGGCGGCGGCGGTCAGATACGCCACGCTGGCGGCCCGCGCCGGGACGCCTCCGGCGAAGCTGGCGGCGAAACCAAAAACCAGCATGCCTTGGCGCACGCCTCTGCTCAGAATCATGAAACCTCGTTCTCCAGCTGATCCGTGCGGTTCTACAGACCGAACGCCAACCGCGCATTCTCTCCGAGCACAGCCGCCTGTCGCGCCGGGCTCAGCCCCGCGATCGACTGGCGGATCAATATCGGCGCCTCGAGGGTGGAGTCCACGTGGGGATAGTCGCTGCCCCAGAGAATGCGGTCCTCGCCGACCAGATCGAGCATGGCGCCAATGGAGCGCTCCTCGGGTTCGGCCACGAACCAGCAGTTGCGGCGGATATAGTCCGAGGGCTTCATCGGCATGGGCGCCAGCTTGCGGAACACCTCGGCCTTCTCATCCAATCGGTCCATCAGATAGGCCGCCCAGCCGCAGCCGGCCTCGACACTGACGATCTTGAGCCGAGGAAAGCGCTCGAACAGCAGGTCGGTGACCATGGCGCCAAGCGCCGGGATCAGTTGGCCGATAGCGCCCATGGCGAAGCCGAACACCAGGCCGGGCTTGGTCTCATGCCAGGACGCGAACGACCCGCCGCCGGTAAAGCGCACGATCACATGCAGGCACCCCGGCGCGCCGGCTTCCTCGCACAGGCGCCAGATACGATCGAAGTGGGGATCGCTGGGGCGGCGTCCATCGATGATCTCCGGGGGCACGAACAGGCCGCGAAATCCGGCCTTCAGGCAGGTGGCGAGCTCTCGTTCGGCCTCGTCCACGTCATGCCAGTTGATCAGCGCGATGGGCACGACCCGACCCGGCGCGCCTTCGAAGAATTCCCGCTGCCATCGGTTGTAGGCGCGGCAATAGGCCGAGGCGAGCTCCTGGTCGGCGGTTGGGAAGGGGAGCAGCCCGATGGTGGGGAAGAGGACGCCTTTATCGACCTTCCAACCATCCAGCATCGTCGCCCGGGCGGCCGGCTCATGGCTGGCTGGCTCGCAGCCGTCTTCATAGCTCAGAGCGCCCGAGAACACCTGGGCGCGGTCATGGTGCGCGCCACCCAGGCCGGCGAGGGCCCCGGACAGCACCGACTGCTCGCCGATGATCAGGTGTTCGACACCGTCCCGACGCTCGATCCGGATCGCCCGATCGCGGAAACGGGGTTCCAGATATGTCCGCCAGAGATCGGCGGGTTCCATCACGTGGGAGTCGCAATCAACGACGATCGACATGGCCCTGACCTTCGCGCAACTCACCAAGTCGGGGGTCAATGTTCGTGGGCGGCGGGCGCGTCAATGACAGTTTCTGGGCCGCTCAGAAAGATGTGGCGCTTCCCCTAGGGCGCCGATTTATGGTCGAATCAACACTACGTCGAGGCATTTGGAGGCTCACCATGCGGGACCTGATCATTCGTAACGGCACCATCGTCGATGGCACGGGCGGCAAGCCGTTCAAGGGCGATATCGCCATCGAGGGCGACCGTATCGTCGCGGTGGGTGAAGTGCGCGGCCCGGCCCGGCGGGAAATCGACGCCACTGGCATGATCGTCACCCCCGGCTGGGTGGACATCCACACCCACTATGATGGCCAGGCCACCTGGGATCCGCTGCTGGCGCCGTCCAGCTGGCACGGGGTGACCACGGCGATCATGGGCAATTGCGGCGTCGGCTTCGCGCCAGTGCGGCCCACCGACCACAAGTTCCTGATCGAATTGATGGAGGGCGTCGAGGACATCCCGGGCGTTGCCTTGACCGAGGGCATCGACTGGAAATGGGAGTCGTTCCCGGAATATCTCGACGCCCTGGAATCCAAGCCGCGCGCCATCGATGTGGGCGTCCATGTGCCCCACGCGCCGGTTCGGGCTTATGTGCTCGGCGAGCGCTGCAACACCGACTATCAGCCCAACGCCGAGGAGATCGCCGAGATGGCGGCCCTGGTGCGTGAAGGCGTGCAGGCGGGAGCCCTGGGCTTTTCCACCTCACGCACTTTGTTGCACAAGGACTTGGCCGGCGTACATATGCCCGGCACCTTCGCCGGCTCCGATGAGATGCTGGCCCTCGGCATGTCCATGAAAGGCCTCAGCCACGGCGTGTTCGAGATGGTTTCCGACCATTTGGGCGACGACGACGAGTGGAAGTGGGTCAAGGGCTTCGTCAAGGAAACCGGCTTGCCGGTGACCCTGGTCGCCACTTCCGCCGGCGCCTACGAAGGCGACAAGATGTTCAACATCGCCGAGGAGTCCCGGCGCGAGGGCATGGACATCCGCCCGCAGATTGCCGGGCGGCCGACAGGCGTCCTTCAGGGGTTGCAGTCGAACTTCCACGTCTTCATCGCCCACCCGACCTTCAAGAGCGAGGTCGCTCATCTGCCGCTGGCGGAAAAGGTGGCGGTGATGAGCCGGCCTGAAATCCGCGCCGCGATGCTTTCGGAGGAAAGCGGCATCCGCAACCCGATCCTGGGCCAGAACGTCAATGAGCTGCTCGCCCGGGTCTTCCCGTTGGGCGAGAACCCCAACTACGAGCCCGATCGCGAGCACAGCGTCGCCGGTCTCGCCGAGGCCGCCGGCGTGACGCCGATGGAAATGATGTACGACCTGCTGATCCGCGACGGCGGCACCGAACTGCTCTATCAGCCGCTCGGCGCCTACCAGACCTACAACTTCGACTTCTTCCGCAAGAACATGCAGCATCCCAACGTGCTGTTCGGCCTGTCGGACGGTGGGGCGCATTGCGGGGTGATCGCTGACGCGGGCATGCCGTCCTTCATCCTCAGCTATTGGGCTCGCGACCGCGTGAAGGGCGCGCAGTTTCCGCTGGAGTTCCTGGTCCGCAAGCTCAGCAGCGATACCGCCCGGGCCTATGGCCTGCACGATCGCGGCGAACTGCGGCCCGGCCTGCTGGCCGATATCAACGTGATTGATTTCGAGAACCTGCGGCTGTTCCGCCCCGAGGCGATCCACGATCTGCCGGCCGGGGGCAAGCGCCTGGTCCAGCGTGTCGAGGGGTATCGCTACACGGTCAAATCCGGCGAAGTGACGTTCGAGGACGGCAATTCCACGGGCGCCCTGCCGGGAACCTTGGTGCGCGGTGGCCGTGAGGCGGTGATCCTGGACGCCGCGGCCTAGGCTTTCGCCGCATCCGGGCTTAGGCTTCCTGAAAACATAGTCGGGAGGTCTAGGTCTTGGGTGAAGTGATCAGTGGCGAGCGTCGGATATCGACCGAAGCCCTCAACGAGCGCGCCGCGCGGGCGGCGTCTGGCTTTGTGTCGCTCGGCGTCGGGCGGGGCGACACCGTGGCGCTCTATCTGCGCAACGATATCCCGTTCTTCGAGGCCAGCACCGCGGCCGGTCTGGTCGGCGCCTATCCCACCCCGGTGAACTGGCATTACACCGAGGACGAAGCCCGCTATCTGTTCGAGAATTCCGGCGCGCGGGCCATCGTCATCCACGCCGATCTGCTGGAACCGGTCAGAAACGCCATCCCCGAGGGCGTGCCGGTTCTGGTCGTGGAAACCCCGCCTGAAATCGCCAGCACCTACGGCATCGATCCGGCTAGGCGCGCGATCCGGGAAGGTATGACCGACTGGAGCGCGTGGCTGGAAGGGTTCGAGCCTCACTCGGGGGACGGATCGGGCGCGCCGGGCACGATCATCTACACCTCCGGCACTACCGGCCGACCCAAGGGTGTCCGGCGTCATCCGCCGAGCGCGGAACAGATGGCGGTCAGCGCGGCCATCCTGGGCCGCAATTTCGGATTCGCGGCCGACGCCGCCAACATCGTGACGGTGGTTGCCGGACCGATGTATCATTCCGCCCCCAACGCCTATGGGCTGATCGCCGCCCGGCTGGGCGCCAAGGTCATATTGCAGGCGCGCTTCGACGCCGAAGACCTGCTGCGGCTGATCGAGACTGAAAAGGTCACCCACATCCACATGGTGCCGATCATGTTCAACCGGCTGATCAAGCTGCCGGAGGATGTGAAGGCCCGCTACGACCTCTCATCGCTGCGCGACGTGGTCCACGCCGCCGCGCCCTGTCCGCCGCCGACCAAGCGGGCGATGATCGAGTGGTGGGGGCCGGTGATCAATGAATACTACGGGTCCACCGAGACCGGCGCCGTGGTGCACTGCACTTCGGAACAATGGCTCTCTCACCCAGGCACGGTGGGCAAACCTTTTCCGGAAGCCGATGTGCGAGTGATCGACGCGGCCGGGAACAGCCTGCCGCCGCGCGAGATTGGCGAGGTGGTGGCCAAGGTCAGGACGATGGCCGATTTCACCTATCACGGCGACGACCAGAAACGCCGCGACTCCGAAAAAGTCGGACTGATCGCTCCCGGCGACATCGGCTATTTCGACGAGGATGGGTTTTTGTATTTGTGCGACCGGGCCAAGGACATGATCATCTCCGGCGGGGTCAATATCTACCCGGCCGAGATCGAGGCCGAACTGCACAAGATGCCCGGCGTCGCCGACTGCGGCGTGTTCGGCATCCCGGACGAGGAATACGGCGAGGCGGTCTGCGCGGTCGTCCAGCCATCACCGGGCGCGACCCTTACCGAGGCCGAGGTGAAAGCCTATCTGCGCGGCCTGATCGCCGGCTACAAGGTGCCAAAACGGGTAGATTTCCACGCCGAACTGCCCCGCGAGGACTCGGGCAAGATATTCAAGCGCAAGTTGCGCGAACCGTTCTGGCAAGGACTTGACCGGCGCATTTGAAACGCCTTCGCCACGCTTACTGCCGTCTAGCCAGAACTGGGGCCGCCACCGCAGCCTTGGCCGCTAGATGGGGCAGCTCGCCACTTCCAGCTGCAGCATCGCCAGCACACGCCCGAAACCGATGTACTGTCCGGCCATCATCGAGAGTTCGAGGAACTCCGCGTCGCTGAACAGGCGGCGCATCGCCGCCACGTCGTCGTCGTCGATATTGTGGTGATCGACGGCCATCTTTTCCGCGAAATGGATCGCCGCCCGTTCGCGGGCGGTGAAACCGGAGTCATCGGCGTGATCGACGCCCCGCGCGGCTTCGTCTTCGCTGACGACGTTTGGAGCCATGCGCACGGACTTGCAAAGCACACAGCCGTTGAGGGTGGCGATGCGCAGCCGGATCAACTCCTTCAGCCGGGGTTCCAACAGGCCTTCGCCGCCAGTGTGCCACGGATAGTAGAAGGTCTGATAGGCCTTCACCATATCCGGGTGCGGGCCGAAAACGCGGGCGAAGTTGCGCCCAAGATCGTTGTCGGCGGGCGCCGCGTCGTGGATCGCCTTCAGATAGGGCGGCAGGGCTTCGGGCTCGATCAGCGGCATGCGCGACATGGGCGGCTCCTTGCGTGGTGGAGGCGCACGCTAGATCGGCCCGTTCGTTGCTGGCAATGGCGCCCTTGGGGAATGTGGCGCCTCGGTCAGGCCGCGCGCGCCGCCGCCGCCTCGGCCGGGAAGCGTTCCCGCCAGACATTCAGCATGTCCCGGTTATCATGGTTCCAGGGATGGAAGTCGAAACGGTACCAGTCGCCGTAGGTCTTCCAGCTTTTGCGGAACAGGCCGGGCCTGCCGAACAGGAACCACAACACACGGACATGGGCGGCCATAGGCTTCACGCCGTCCGCCCCAAGCAGCATAGCCGCATAGTGGGTGATATTGCGCACGAAGAGCACCGTGACGATCGCCATGGCCCGGTTGCGGGCTTTCTGGCGCTGCCGTGGCGTCCAGTCCCGGGTGACTTGCAGGAAGACATCGAACGCCACGGCCTTGTGCTCGGTTTCCTCCATCGAATGCCAGCGCCAGAGCCGGGCCACATCGACGGGCGCCGCGTTCAGAACGCTGTCTCTCGAGAGAAAGCTGTCGGCCAGCATCGCCGTGAAGTGTTCCAGGGCGATGGTCACGCTGAGCATCGCGATCGGCCCGCGTTCCCGGATCTCCTTGATACGTCCGCGAATCTCCCCCTCGATCGCATCTATCGGGTAGTGGCTTCGGTCGAGCAGGCCGTTCAGCGCCACATGCTCCCGCGAATGGATCGCCTCTTGGGCGATGAACGCCTTGGCGTCTTCCGCCAGACGGCCCGAGAGTTCGCCACGATAGTGGCGCACCGCGTCCATGAACAACCGCTCGCCATCGGGGAAGGTCAGGGACAAGGCGTTGAAAACCGCCGTGCCGACCGCGTCGCCGTCGAGCCAAGCATTTGACTTTGCGCCATCATTAGCGAAATGCAGGTCTCGCGGCGTCACGGTCACCGGGTCTATGATGGCGGTCGCGGTCATGGGTCGGAACTCCAGGAGAGTATGGTCTGAATGGCGTTTGTTGACAAAAATGTCAATAGCAATTTGCGGGAGCCGTCGCGCCGGCGTCGGCTGCCAGAGGCGGCGCGCGAAAACATCCTTGGCGCCGCCGAGGCGATGCTGATTTCCGATGGGCCACAGTCGCTGAAACTGGCCGACGTGGCGCGCGCCGCCGGCGTTTCCAACGCCACCGTGCTGCACCACTTCGGGTCCATCACCGAGGTGCAGACAGCTCTGATGGAGCGGATGGTGCGCCAACTGGTGGATGAGGTGTTGATGATCAACGAACATACCGCCGATTCCGCGCAAAGCGCGGCGGAGGGAGTGACGGCGTTGTTCGACGCGTTTGAAGCCAAGGGCGCCGCCCGGCTGGCCGCCTGGCTGGAGCTGACCGGGGAAGCGCGCCGCCTGACCCTGGTGCGGTCGGCGGTGCGCGAGGTGATCGACGCCCGCGTCGGCCAATATGCACGCGTCCCAGCCGAAGCCTTGGAGGACTTCATGCTGGCGTCGATCACCATGGCCCTGGCGGCAGGCCTGTTCGGCCCGACCCTGGCCGACCTGATGGGCAAGCCAAAGGGCCGGACCCGCGAGGTGGTGCTGTCCCTTTTGTTGGCCCGGCTGCAGCAGGCCATCGCGGCGGTTTGACTTACCGTGCGGGAACGCCGGAGGATGGCGCCGAAATCAAAGAAAACTGTCAAAACTGGATTCTGACATGAAACTCGACTCCTCCATTTCCGCGGTGATCACCGGCGGGGCTTCAGGCCTGGGACGGGCGACGGCGCGGCTGCTAGCTTCGCAGGGGGTGAAGGTCGCCATCTTCGATCTCAACGAGGAGTTGGGGGAGGCGCTTGCGGCCGAGATCGGCGGGGTGTTCTGCAAGGTCAACGTGACCTCCAGTCCAGAGGTCGACGCGGCGTTCGCCAAGTCGCGCGCGGCGATCGGCCAGGAGCGCATCCTGGTCAATTGCGCCGGTTTCGGCGGGTCGGTGAAGACCGTTTCCCGCGACCGCCAGACCGGGGAGATCAAGGAATATCCGCTGGAGAACTTCGAGCGGATCATCCAGACCAATCTGATCGGCACCTTCCGATGCATCACCAAGAGCGCGGCGGGCATGCTGACCCTGGACGTTCTGCCGGATGGCGATCGGGGCGCGATCGTCAACACCGCCTCGGTGGCGGCGGAAGACGGCCAGATCGGCCAGGTGGCCTATACCGCTTCCAAGGCCGGTATCGTCGGCATGACCCTGACGGTGGCGCGCGATCTGGCCAGCGAGGCGATCCGGATCAACACCATCCTGCCGGGGATTTTCGATACACCACTGCTGCAGCGGGCGCCCGAAGCGGTGAAGGCGGCGCTGGCGGCCTCGGTGCCGTTCCCCAAGCGGCTGGGCTTGCCGGAGGAGTACGCCCAGCTGGCGCACACCATGATCACCAACTGTTATTTCAACGGCGAGGACGTGCGGCTTGACGGCGCGATCCGGATGGCGCCCCGATAGGCCTGATCTTCGAACACCCAAGACCCCCAGAATACGACCGGAAGGAAACCCAGTCCCATGACCGACGCCTATAGCATCGACGCCGTCCGCACCCCCCGCGGCATCGGCAAATACCCCAAGGGCGCGCTGTCCCAGATCCATCCCCAGCGGCTGGGTTCGACCGTCCTTAAGGCCCTGGCCGAGCGCAACAACATCAACACCGCCGAGGTGGACGACGTGATCTGGGGCACCAGCTCCCAGCGCGGCGGCCAGAGCTGCGACCTCGGCCGGATGTCGGCCCTGGACGCCGGCTATGACATGCGCGCCAGCGGAGTCACCCTCGACCGGTTCTGCGGCTCGGGCATCACCTCGGTGAACCTGGCCGCCGCGACGATCATGGCCGGCATGGCCGATATGGTGGTGGCCGGTGGCACGGAGATGATGTCGATGCCCAACCGCCGCAGCGCCGACGACGGCCCGCCCCTGTTCGACACCGGCAACCTGCACCTGCGGGCGATGCATCCCCAGACCAACCAGGGCGTCTGCGCCGACACCATCGCCACCATGGAGGGCATCAGCCGCGAAGCGGTCGACGCCCTGGCGCTGGAAAGCCAGCGCCGCGCCGCCGTAGCCATCGCCGAAGGTCGGTTCGACAAGAGCGTGGTCCCCGTGTTCAACGACGACGGTTCGGTCGCGCTCGACCATGAGGAGTTCCCGCGTCCCAGCACCACCGCCGAAGGCCTGGCCGCCTTGAAGCCGTCATTTGAATCGCTGGCCGATGTCCCGCTGAACGAGGCCGGGCTGACGTTCCGCAGCCTGATCCTGCAGAAATACCCGGACGTGAAGATCAAGCACATCCACCATGCCGGCAATTCCTCGGGCGTCGTGGATGGCTCTGGCGCCCTTCTGCTGGCCTCGCCCGACTACGCCAAGGCACACGGCCTGAAGCCACGCGCGCGCGTCGTTGCGATCGCCAACCAGGGTGATTGCCCCACCCTGATGCTCAACGCCCCGGTCCCCGCCGCGCGGCGCGTGCTGGCCAAGGCCGGGTTGACCATCGACGACATCGATCTGTGGGAGATCAACGAAGCCTTCGCCGTGGTGACGGAAAAGTTCATCCGCGACCTGAAGCTCGATCGCGAAAAGGTCAACGTCAACGGCGGGGCCATGGCGCTCGGCCATCCGATCGGCGCCACCGGATCTATGCTGATCGGCACGGTGCTCGATGAACTCGAGCGCCGCGGCCTGCGGCGCGGCTTGGTCACCATGTGCGCCGGTGGCGGCATGGCTCCGGCCATCATCATCGAACGCCTCAACTAGTCAGCGACGGGCGAAAACAGCGATGGATCTCGCCTTGACGGCGGACGAGCGGGCCTTCCAGGCGGAGGTCCGCGCGTTTCTCGATGAAGCCCTGACGCCGGAGCTGCGCGAGGCCGGCCGCCTGGGCACCAGCGCCTTCAGTGAACCCGAGCACAGCCTGCCGTGGCAGCGGAAACTCTACGAAAAGGGCTGGGTCGCGCCCGGTTGGCCGCGGGAATATGGCGGTGCCGGCTGGAGCGAGATGCAGCGGGCGATCTTCTCGTCCGAATGCGCGCGGGCCGGGGCGCCGTCGCTGTCGCCGATGGGACTGCGCATGGTCGGCCCCTGCATCATGGGCTACGGCACGGCCGATCAGAAGGCCTACTATCTGCCACGGATCCTGGCCGGCCAGGACTACTGGTGCCAGGGTTATTCCGAGCCGGGTTCGGGTTCCGATCTCGCGTCGCTGCAGATGCGGGCGGATTCCGACGGCGACGACTATGTGCTTAACGGTTCGAAGATCTGGATCACGCAGGCCCACCACGCCAACCGGATGTTCTGTCTGGTGCGGACGAAGTTTGACGGCAAGCCGCAACAGGGCATCACCTTCCTGTTGCTGGAAATGAATACGCCGGGCATCACGGTGAAGCCGATCATCACCCTGGCTGGCGACCATGAAGTCAACCAAGTGTTCTTCGACGATGTGCGCGTGCCGAAGTCCGGCCGCCTCGGCGAGGAAAACCGCGGCTGGACGGTGGCAAAATACCTGCTCGAATTCGAGCGCGGCGGCGGCTCGGCGCCCGGTCTGAAGGTCGCCCTCGCGCGAGTGCGGACCATGGCCGCCGCAGAGGCTTCCGACGAGGGGGAGAGCCTGTTGCGGGACGCCGCGTTCCGCAAC
>JANYFU010000504.1 GCA_025359665.1 Caulobacteraceae bacterium | reverse complement strand
GATTAGCCGTGCACGATTTCCCCATGCAGGTTGATG
The DNA here is from genome assembly GCA_025359665.1 of Caulobacteraceae bacterium. Taxonomy (GTDB): domain Bacteria; phylum Pseudomonadota; class Alphaproteobacteria; order Caulobacterales; family Caulobacteraceae; genus Acaudatibacter. Next base: position 3,339 of record JANYFU010000504.1, on the reverse strand, counting down.
TCGAGGCCTTCGACCTCCACATCTTCGCTGACGCGGATGCCGATGGTGTATTTCAGCACCGCCAGGATCAGGAACGTCATCACGCCGCTGAAGACGAAGGTGGCCGCCACGTCTTCGAACTGCAGGATCATCTGGCCGAAGTTGCCGGCCGTCAGCCAGCCACCCTTGGCCGCCACCGAATTGATCTCCTTCATGGCGAAGGCGCCGGTCAGGATGGCGCCAAGCGCGCCGCCCACACCGTGCACGCCCCAGCAGTCAAGGGCGTCGTCATAGCCGAAGATCTTCTTCACATGGACCGCGCTGGTGTAGCAGACCACGCCGGCGATCAGGCCGATGATCAGAGCCCCCTTGGCGTCGACGAAGCCGGAGGCCGGGGTGATAGCCACCAGGCCGGCCACGGCGCCTGAGATCATGCCCAGGACCGAAGGCTTCTTGGAAATGATCCACTCGGCAAACATCCAGGCCAGGGCGGCGCCGGCGGTGGCGATCTGTGTCGCCGCCATCGCCATGCCGGCGTTGACGTTGGAGGTTACCGCCGAGCCGGCGTTGAAGCCGAACCAGCCCACCCACAGCAGCGAGGCCCCGATGACGCTGTAGGCCAAGTTGTGCGGCGCCATGTTGTCGGTACCGAGGCCCTTGCGCTTGCCGAGCATCAGCGCGGCGACGAGGCCGGCGGTGCCCGCGTTCAGGTGAACGACGGTGCCGCCGGCGTAGTCGAGAGCGCCCGCCGCGCCGAGCCATCCGCCGCCCCACACCCAGTGCGCCACCGGGCAATAGACCAGCAGCAGCCAGGCGCCCATGAACAGCAGGAAGGCGGAGAATTTCATCCTGTCGGCCAGCGCGCCGGCGATCAGCGCCGGAGTGATGATCGCGAAGGTCATCTGGAACATCATATAGACGGATTCAGGTATTGTCGGCGCGAGCGCGCTGACCGCGTTCAAACCCATTGGCGCCAACAAGAAGTATTTGAAGCCGCCTATATAGGCGTTGTTGGCGCCTCCGTCCGTGAAGGCGATCGAGTAACCTATGATCATCCATAGCACGGTGATGAGGGCCGTGGCCGCGAAGCTCTGCGCCAGAGTGGCGAGAATGTTCTTCTTACGCACCATGCCCGCGTAGAACAGCGCGAGGCCAGGAATGGTCATCATCAGAACCAGGACCGAGGAGGTCAGCATCCAGGCGGTGTCGCCGGTGTCGATCTTCGGAGCGGGCGCCGCCGCGGGTGCGGGGGTCGCGGCGGCCGGAGCCACCGTGGTGTTCGAAGCCGCGGCGGCCGGGGCCGCCGTATTGGTGGCCTCGGTCTGGGCAAGCGCGCCCAACGGCGCCCCCGCGATCATGACCGCCAGGGCGAGCCCGGCGAGTCGTTGAAGTCCAATAGATTTCATCTTCTCTATCCCCTTGTCGCGTGGATTGGTCGCGTGGATTGTCATTAGAGAGCCGCGGCCCCGGTTTCGCCCGTGCGGATGCGCACCGCGTCCTCGACATCGAGGACGAATATCTTGCCGTCGCCGATCTTGCCCGTGGCGGCGGCGGCCTTGATGGCTTCCAGGGCTCCCGGAAGGGTTTCGTCGGACACAACGGCCTCGAGCTTCACTTTGGGCACGAAGTTCACTTGATATTCGGCCCCCCGGTAGATTTCAGTCTGTCCTTTTTGCCGACCGTATCCCTTGACCTCGGATATCGTCAGACCTTCCACGCCCGCCGCCACAAGGGCTTCTCGGACCTCGTCGAGCTTGAAAGGCTTGACGATCGCTATGATGAGTTTCATCGGCTGCTCCCGCTGGACCGAACGTAAAATTTCGGCGCGCTTCTTCGTTTTGGTGTTTCAGAAAGACCTGTGAGATGACCGGAAGCGTCCCGTCGCCCCCGTCCGCAGGCTGAACTTTAGCGGTGCGGATTTGCCGGATGGCCATATCGTGGCGAGGCTTCGGGAGAATGCCGCCGCGCGCCCGGGATTGGAGCAGAAATCACACCAAGCGCTCAAAATTTAGGCGCGACGGGTTCGCGGCCTGTCCGTCACGTGCTCGTGATGTGAGCAACCTATTGGCCGCTGGCGCGTAAATTCAGTCGGGCAGGGCAAACGAAAAATGCGCACGCCTCGGAATTGACCTCGCCCAGACCCCCCTGTTTACCTTAAGGGGCTTGCCTCAACCCGCTTTTCGCTCGATCAAGGATCAAACGCTTGCTGTCACGACCGATCGTCTCCGCCGCCCTGGCCGCCGCTTTCCTGGCCCCGCTTGCGGTATGGGCCCAACCCGCTCCCGCGCCGCCGATGGCGCCGGCCGAGAGCCCCGCGCCCGCTGCCGCCCCGGCGGCTCCTCCACTAGCGGCTTCGCCGGACTTGGTTGCAAATGGCAATATCGTCGCCACATTGAAAGGTTCGACGCATTTCACCATCCTCATCAAGGCCCTCGATCAGGCTCAGCTCACGGCGGTGCTTTCCGCCACGCCGGGCCTGACGCTGTTCGCCCCGACCGACGAGGCGTTCCAGGCCCTGCCGCCGACCCAGCTGGCCAAGCTGCTGCTGGCCGACAACGCCCCGATCCTGCAGAAGGTGCTAATCTATCACCTGGTTAACCTCACCCTCGACGGCGCCAAGATAAAGGGCGCCAAGGGACCGGTCCCGTCGGTGGAAACCAGCCCGCTTCAGATCGACGGCAGCGGCGCCGTGGTCAAGGTCAACGACGCCTCGGTCATCCAGGCCGACGTCAAGGCCACCAACGGCATCATCCATGTTGTCGACAAGGTGTTGATTCCCGGTGACGTGACCCTGCCACCGGCCGGCTGACACCGCCTCCAAGCTTGATGAAAAGGCCGGCGCGCCGTAAGGATCGCCGGCCTTTTTTCGTGTTGGCGGAAACCCGTTCAGAACCCCGAGATGACCGCCTCCACCTCCAGCCCTCTGTCGTTTCAGGACATCATTCTTGAACTCCATCGGTTCTGGAGCGCTCAAGGGTGCGTGATCCTTCAGCCCTATGACGTGGAAGTCGGCGCCGGTACGCTACATCCGGGAACGGTGCTGCGCGCGCTGGGTCCAAAGCCCTGGCGGGCCGCCTACGTCCAGCCTTCGCGCCGCCCCTCGGACGGCCGCTATGGCGAAAACCCCAATCGCCTGCGCCATTTCCACCAATATCAGGTGATCCTCAAACCCAACCCGCCGGACATGCAGGCGCTCTACCTCGCATCCCTCGAAGCGGTGGGAATCGACCCGACCCTGCACGACATCCGCTTCGTCGAGGACGACTGGGAGAACCCCACGGTCGGGGCCTGGGGCCTGGGCTGGGAGGTCTGGTGCGATGGCATGGAGGTCAGCCAGTACACCTATTTCCAGCAGGTCGG
>JANYFU010000447.1 GCA_025359665.1 Caulobacteraceae bacterium | reverse complement strand
TGATCCCAGAACAGGGTGTCCCGCAGGTCCTCGACCGTGGATTCATAGGCGCGCAGATCGCTGGTCTCCCAGACGATCACATCGCTCACCTCGCTGTTGTAGAACTCGGTGTCGAAGAACCGCATGGTCACCGCCGGCTGTTTGCTCAGGATCGGCTCGACGTCCGAGGCGAGAAAAGCGAAGCGCTCGCGCGGTGGCAGGTCGAGCCAGGCTCGGGTCGCCTTGATCAGCATGAAGATGGTGTAGCCGTCGGTCATCGGTGTCGTCTCCTTGGCTTGACGACCGACAAAATGAGAGCTTTTACTCAGCTTTCCTACTCGCTTTTGGCTCGCCGTGACCCAGCCCGCCCTTTTCCCTCGCAAGGCGCCGCGTCAGAGCCGCTCGGCCGCGACGGTCAGCGCCATCCTCGAAGCGGCGGCTCACATTCTGGATCAGCGGGGTCTTGAGGGTTACAACACCAATGCGGTGGCGGCGCGGGCGGGCGTCAGCATCGGCTCGCTCTATCAATACTTCCCCGGCAAGGACGCCCTGACCGTGACCCTGATCCGGCGCGATCACGAGGCGCTACTCGCCGCCCTCGCGGCGGCCGTGGAGCGAACTCGCGGCGCCCGCCTCGCCGAAGGGCTGGCCGCCCTGGCGCGGGTCGCCGTCGATCATCAACTGGACCGCCCGCGTCTCGCGCGTCTTCTCGATATCGAGGAAGACCGCCTGCCGATCTCGCGGGATAGCCACGCCACCATCGCGGCGATCGCCGCCCAAGTGGAAACCTTCCTGGAGCAACACCTGGCCCCACCGGATCGCGAACACCTCACCGTGACGGCCGCCGATCTTCTCGCCATCGCCCGGGGCATCATCGACACCGCCGCCCAGGGCCCCATACCCGATCGTCACGTCCTAGCCCGGCGCGTGCGATGGGCTTTGGCCGGTTATCTGGAGCAAATGAACGGGTCGTCCCCGGGGGCGGGTCGAGGTGTCCAGCCTCGACCCTGACCTGACATTGGGGGGGCGAAAATGCCAAGTCTGAGGATTAAACTCGGCCAGCGGCGTTTGGTTCCGGGGTTCGGGAATTTTATTTTGGCCTGAACGAAAAACTCCCGCTGACCCAAACAAACCAGCCTCCGGCAAACCCGGGGCGGTTCACTGAGCCCCTGCGTCAATTGGTTGCGGGCCAGGCTTGCCAACGTAACATTTGTTAATTGGGCAAAATGGAGTGGCGGGACTTTACTTGATGCGACGACTGGACGGGACGCCAACTGGCTGTCAGCGGGCCGCGGCGAATGGGTTCGCGGCCCGCACCCTCCCGGTCCCCACCTCCCCGACGACTTGGACGACAAATCACCAAACGGCTTGCCGCGTCACGAAATCACGGCTTCCGTGACTCCACGCATAGCTTGGCGAGTTGCCGGCGGACGGTGCGGGGCTCGGTATGTCCCATGATGTTGGTATAGCCTTCGGCCTTAAGCGCCTTCTGGACCTCTGTGACATTCACGTACAAGCCGGACGACGCCAGCTCGAATGCGCGTTCGACGATGGGAGTCTGCAAACCCATTTGGGCCACCTAATGCTAGCCCCGGGGCGGGCCGAGGCGTAATCAAACCCCGACCCTGACCTGCCATCCGGGTGGGGCCAAGCTGGCAGGCTACCGCGATAAACGCCAAGGGCGTTATTTGGTTCAGCCGAGCCGGACCGGCGGGGCTGCGTGCCGGCGGTCGGCAACCGCTACATCGGCGCCTCCGACGACATCGCCACCTGGGACCGCGACCCCTACGCGGTCCCAACCAACGCCCTCGACGGCATGGTCGTAACCCGACGCCGGGGGCCGCCTTGCGGCTGATGGGGTGTGTCGTTGAAGCTGTGCTCTTAAGTGCGTCCTTAAGAGGGCTCGTAGGTGCACAGCATGTCCCAGATGAGCGTGGTGATGGGTCCGGAGCGCCGTCGGCGGTGGCGGCCTGAGGAGAAGCTGGCGGTGTTGGCCGAGGCGTTCGCGCCTGGGGCGATCGTGTCGGATGTGTCGCGGCGGCTGAACGTGGCGACGAGCCTGATCTACCAATGGCGCCGGCAAGCGACGGGCTCGCCGGGGTTTGTGCCGGCGGTGCTGGCCGAGGAGGGCGAAGCCCGGCGCGCGCCATTGTCGGGATCGCCGGTGATTGTCGTCGAACTGGGTGGCGGGGCGCGGGTGAGCATCGGCTCGTCGGCCTCGGCGAGCTTGGTGACGGCGGCGCTCAAGGCTCTGAAGTGATCCCGGTCCCGTCGAACGTCAGGATCTGGCTGGCGACGGGCCATACGGACATGCGCAAGGGCATGACCGGCTTGACCCTCCTGGTTCAGGAACACCTGAAGCGCGACCCGCACGTGGGCGACGTGTACGTCTTCAGGGGCCGGCGGGGCGATCTGTTGAAGATCGTCTGGCACGACGGGCTGGGTCTGTCGCTCTATGCCAAGAGACTGGATCGTGGGCGGTTCGTGTGGCCGGCCACGGTGGGCGGCGCCGTGGCGCTGACGGCTGGCCAGATGGGCTACATGCTCGAAGGGATCGACTGGCGGAATCCCCAGCACACCTGGCGTCCCACGAGCGCCGGCTAGGGCAAAAAAAACTTGTCCAGCCTGCATTTTAGGGCGCCTCAAACGGCCTGTTTTATGATTCCATCCTAGGTATGGACGCGGACTTTGAGGCCATTCCCGACGATGTCGAGGCGCTGAAGACCGCGCTGCTGGGGGCGCGGGCGCGCAATCTGGCGATCCTCGCGGACCGGGATGTGGTGGCCGCGAACCGGGACGCGGTTGTCGCGGAACTGGCGGTGGCCAAGGCGCGGGCCTCCGAAGACCTGGCGCTGATCGCCCAGCAGAAGCTGCGGATCGCCAAGCTGGAACGCCAGGTCTTCGGCCAGAGATCGGAGCGATCGGCCCGGTTGATCGACCAGCTGGAGCTGGCCTTCGAGGAAGCGGAAGCCAGCGTCGCGGAAGATGAGCTCGCCGCCGAGACAGCGGTGGCCAGGACCACGACCGTGGGGAGCTTCACGCGCAAGCGGCCGGCCCACCGCAACACCTTCCCCGAGCATCTGCCGCGCGAGCGGGTGGTGATCGCCGGGCCGAGCGCGTGCGACTGCTGCGGCGGGAGGCGCCTGCGCAAACTGGGCGAGGATGTGACCCAGACCCTGGAGGTGGTTCCACGGTCGTGGAAGGTGATCGAGACGGTGCGGGAAAAGTTCAGCTGCCGCGACTGTGAGAAGATCAGCCAGGCGCCGGCCCCGTTCCACGTCATCCCAAGGGGTTGGGCGGGCCCCAGCCTGCTGGCGATGATCCTGTTCGAAAAGTTCGGCCAGCATCAACCGCTGAACCGGCAGGTCGAGCGCTACGCCCTGGAGGGTGTGCCGATCAGCCTCTCCACCGCCGCCGACGCCGTGGGCGCCAGTTGCGCGGTATTGGAGCCTCTTCTGCGTCTGGTGGAATCCCACGTGATGGCCGCCGAGCGTCTGCATGGCGACGACACCACCGTGCCGGTTCTGGCCCTGGGCAAGTGCGATATCGGGCGATGTTGGACCTATGTGCGCGACGACAAGCCGTTCGGCGGCGCCGATCCGCCGGCGGCGATGTTCTATTACTCGCCCGATCGGAAGGGCGAGCATCCGCGGGCGCACCTGGCGAACTACCGAGGGATACTCCAAGCAGACGCCTACGGCGGATATGGCAAGCTCTACGAAGCTGGCCGGCGCCCTGGCCCCATCCTGGAGGCGGCCTGCTGGGTCCATGCGCGGCGCCCGTTCTTCGCCATGGCCGATCTGGAGGAGAACGCGCGTCGCAAGGCGGCGGGCAAGAAGGAGATCGTCGTCTCGCCGATGGCCATGGAGCTCGTGCGCCGGATCGACGCCCTGTTCGAGATCGAGCGGCCCCTCAATGGCAAGAGCGCCGACCAGCGCAAAGCCGTTCGCCAGGCGCTGAGCGCGCCGCTGGTCGGGGAACTAAAGGCATGCATGATCGAACAGCGCGCCAAACTCTCCCGCGGCCACGATCTGGCGAAGGCCATGGACTACATCCTTACCCGATGGCCGGCCTTCACACGGTTCCTCGACGACGGCCGGGTGTGTCTATCGAACAACGCCGCCGAACGGGCGCTCAGGGGAATCGCCCTTGGCAGGAAGTCCTGGCTGTTCTGCGGATCCGATCGGGGTGGCCAGCGCGCCGCGGCGATGTACAGCCTGATCGTCACCGCGAAGATGAACGACGTCGATCCCCAGGCCTGGCTGGCCGACGTCCTGGCCCGCATCGCCACACACCCGGCCCACCGCCTCGATGAACTGCTGCCGTGGAACTGGAAATCCGACGTGACCGCCGTCGCCGCCCAGGCTGCCTGACCTTCGCGCCGGTCAACAAGGTCCACCGTGTCACCACCATCGCCCGCGTGGCCGAGATGCTCGGCGAGGATGAAGAGCTCCTCTGGGACCTGGCCGACGAAATGGACCCGGAGGCCGGCTTGATCTGGGTCTATGGAACCGGCGAGATCGCCGAAGGCGTCATGGCCTTCACCGACTTCGGTATCGAGACGCTCACCGACCTGATCGAAGCCCACCGGGAAAACCAAAGTCGGACTGGCGCATCAACCGACGCCAAATAGGCAGCCTGCGGCCTACGCCGGATGGTTACGACTGATCGAGGCTTATGTCTTCAATTCCATCGGTCGGGAGACACCGAGGACGATGCCGCCGGCGTCCGTCGGATTAAGATCAGTGGCGTCCTCACCCAACTCGCCGAACACCAGGTCGGCCAGAGGCACTTGTGCGGCCGCAGGGTCGAAGCCACTCGGCGCTGCGCGAAGTAGGCGCAGGATCCGTAAGCGACCATCGAAGCGCGACGGATTGGGATCGACGCTGCCGTTACTCCATAGGCGCCGGGCGGTGGCCAAATTGAACCGCAGCG
>JANYFU010000442.1 GCA_025359665.1 Caulobacteraceae bacterium | reverse complement strand
TCGGCGGGATCGGAGATCGCGCGCCAGACGCGCTGGACCGGGTGGGGATACTCGCGGACATATTCGATGGTGAAGCGGTCTATGAACCGCGCGAGCGCTTCGTAGGTCATGGTCAGTCTCCCTTCATCTGGTCGAGATGGGCTGCAAGACGATCGAAGCGAGCGTTCGCAAGATCGAGCTGAGCCTGCGTCCACTGGCGGACCGCCTCGAGTCGCGCGTGTTCCAGCCGATAGAACCTCGATTGGGCCTGTTGCCGGTAGGAGATGAGTCCGCTCTCGCGCAGTATCTTGAGATGTCGCGAAACGGAGGGAGCGGCCATGTCGAACCGGCTCGACAGGTCGCCGGCGCTGCGTTCGCCTTTGGCGAGCAAGGCAATGATCTCCCGGCGGGTCGGATCGGCGAGGGCTTCGTAGGTATCCATGCCGCTATTTAGCGGAGAATCTAATTAGCGTCAAAGCTAAATTTGGAATTCCCCTCTTCCCGACGACGGCGCCTATCGTGGCTTAGATCACGCCGAGCGCTTCCCAGCCGGCCATGGTCCGAGCCACTGCCAGTCGCCGGAACGCCGCCCGCAAACAACCCCATGGTGACCGGTCAGGATTTGTCAAAACGGGTTGGTCCACGCCGCTCTTTGATGCAACTAACACGCGTTGGCTGACAGCGCTTTGGCGGTTGAGCCGCGATAGTGATCCTGGAGGCAATTCATGCAATACGACGACGTCATTCTCGGTCGCAGAAGCATTCGCGGCTACAAGCCCGATCCGGTGCCTCGGGCCTTGATCGAGGAGATCATCGGCTTGGCGATGCGGGCGCCGTCGTCGATGAACACCCAGCCCTGGAACTTCTACATCATCACGGGCGAGCCGCTGGACCGGATCCGCGCGGGCAACACCGAGCGGAACATGGCGGGTGTTCCGCAATCGCGCGAGTTCCGCATAGGCGACGCCCCCTTCGCGGGGCAGCATCGCGAGCGGCAGATCGGCGTCGCCAAGCAGTTGTTCACCGCGATGGGAATTGCCCGCGACGACAAGGACGGGCGCCAGGACTGGGTGCTGCGCGGCTTTCGTCAGTTCGACGCGCCTGTCTGCGTGATCGTGACCTATGACCGCGCCCTGCATGGCATGGACGACGCGCCCTTCGACTGCGGCGCGGTGGCGACCGCCCTGGTCAACGCCGCCTGGTCTCGCGGGCTGGGCGCGGTGATCAACAGCCAGGGCATCATGCAATCCCCCGTGGTTCGGGAGCACGCCGGGGTCGCCGACGATCAGGTGATCATGAAGAGCATCGCCCTGGGCTGGCCCGATGAGACCTTCCCGGCGAACGCGGTCGTTTCCGAACGCAAGACGGTGGCCGAGGCCACTGTGTTCGTGGGGTTCGACGACTAAACCTTCAGAGCACGATGGCTTCCGACGGAGCGGATCTGTAGACGCTGGAACCTTGAACGTCTCCGGGTTCCAGGGGGCAAAATCCGACGATTGAGTCCCGGCGCGCAGCCTGTCGGTCGAAGGTGTGAACCTCACAGCCAATCGCACCGGCGACGGGAGGGTATCGAGCTGGCCTCGGCGGCGCGAAACAGATCCGGCTACTGCCAAGCCTGTGAGGCGCCATGCTCGCCGCTGCTCGGCACGAGTTGGATATCGAGACGACGACCAATCGCGGCCGCATAGCGGGCGATCATCTCGAAGGTCGGCATGTGGCGGGCATTCTCCAGACGCGCGACGACAGATTGGGAGGTGCCCATTCGGGTCGCGATTTGCGTCTGTGTCAGACCTGCCGCCCGCCGCGCCTCGATCATCTCCCCGACGACGGCGAAGATGGGGCCGAGCCGGTCATACTCAGCCTTGACCTCGGGGTCGGTCAGCAGGTTCCGCCGGAGCTTCGCGAGGCTGGTCATGGCTTGATCTCCTTTGCTCGGCGCTCCGCCAAAGTGAGGGCGGCGCGGGGTGTTTTCTGGGTCTTCTTCACAAACGCATGCACCACGACAACGCGACGGCCGACAGCGGTGACGTAGATGGCTCTGGCGATCCCATCGCGTCCGCCAAACCGCATCTCCCAAAGCTTGTCCTGGAGATGCTTGACGTGAGGCTCGCCAATCCGCTCCAGCCCCACGGCTTCGATACGCTCAGCCAAGCGCAGAAAGGACGCCTGCATGTCCTTGGGCAGGGCGGCGATCTCGGCATCGACAACGGCTCCCAGGGTCTCGACGGTCCATGTCATGGGGCGCTCAAAATCGCGTGAGCCAACCCGTTGAGGCGGGACTTGGCGAGTTGCATATAGCATCCTTGCTATAATGTTCAACCCGCCT
>JANYFU010000402.1 GCA_025359665.1 Caulobacteraceae bacterium | reverse complement strand
TCGTCCCAGTCGGGTGACGATCGCTTGCGCGGCGGCGCCGGCGACAACGAGGTGGATCGGCGCTTCAAGGCCGCCGTTCGCCACCTTGGCCATCCTCCTAAGATGAGTGGCCAGCAGATCGCCGAGGAACGCGATCGGCTCGCCAGCGGGGGGGCGGGTAAGCGAGAGCGTGCCCCTCCCTTCAGGCGCTATTCTTTTCTGGGTCGGTCTGCGGATAGACGCGCCGCACGATGGCGCCTAGCCGATCGTCGGTGATGGCCCTACGCAAGAGTTGGGCGTCCTGAGCCGATGGCCAGTTGAACGTGCCGCGCGCCGGTTTGCTGAAGAGATCAGGGCGTTCCAGCGCCAGCCTAAGGAGGTTGGCCATCCCTTCGGACGGGACGGCCTTGGCCGTCTCGTATTTATAGAACGCCGTGGGTCCGCCGCCGAAAACCTTGCCGGCCTGGCGCTGGGACACGCCCACCGCCTCCCGCGCGGCGCGGACCATCAGCGGCGAAATCGGCGAGTGCTTCGCGCGCGCCATGACTTCGTGCAAGGCCGCGTCGGCATAGTCGTTGTCCGACCCCTCAAGAACCCCGTCATCACCGTTTTCGCAGTGCCAGCCTGGTTGAAGGTAGGTCAGCGACTCGCCTTGAAAGGTGACCGTCTCCTCCTGAACGCCCCGGCGCATCACGCCATCGCAGGAGGGGCAGGGCCTCGTCTTTTCCTCGACCATTTCAAGCCTCCTTGAAGCTCGTGAGCAGAAACTTGCCTTCGTCGTCGACCGTGAACTTCAGATAAAGCGTGCGCTGATCGACCGCGGGCTTGTAGCTGTCACGCCACTGGCGCGGGTTGTGGTGCGCCGTGGCGCTCTTGTCGAAGTCGGCCGGATATCGAAGCGCCTGGATCACCGCCACCACGGCCGCCGCGTCCATCCCGAGCGCCGAAGCGTCTCGAGTGGCCGCTTTGGTCCGGTTCAACGTCGCCGGACTCGCGATCACGGCCTTGATGGCGGCCAAGTCGTGAGTGAGACGGCGCTTCTCTGTCATGCCGACTTCGTGCAACATAGGTTGTTGCACGTCAAGAGTCAAGAGTCCCTGGAGGCGGAGGGCGCGGACGGCCGATGCGGGCCACCACGCCGGGCGCCGCGTTCTTTGCAGCGGTCGCGCCCGTCCCCGCGGCGGCGGGTCTCCTCCCGGGTTTTATTTTAGTGGCGCGCCGCCGAGGTCGCGAATCCGCGCGCGGCGGGGGCCGCACGCGGCGGTTTGTAGGAAAGCCCGCCGCGCTTCGGCGTCGGGCGTTTGCGGCGGGTCACGAAAGGTCTGGATTCCGAAGCGCGCGGCGTCGGCCTGGTCGAACACCACGATCGTATGGTGGGCGCAAAGGTCGCCAAGCCGGCCCACATTCAGCGCGGCCAGGTCGAGGACGACAGGGTGGTTCGTGAGCAGCGGACTGTTGCGCACCAGATCGACGGTGAACAGCGAGGCGCGGTCATCGACGAGAACCAGGTCGCCGGCGGCGTGCCGGATCGCCCCGTCGGCCACGGCGTAGGGCTGAACGAAGGCGTGGGTCTGGGCCGCCCGGACGGGCAGCAGAATTCCGGCTGAAGCAACGACAGTGGCCAGGAAAAGATCAGTCAGCGCCCGCCGCTGTCCGGCGTCGATATTTTCGATAAGTTCCGCCCAGGTCCAGGCCGCGAGCAGGCACATCGATCCCAGGAAGCCATGCAGATACCGGTAACCCCATCCGTGGCCTTGATAAGGCAGCACAACGAACATCGCGGCCGTGGTCAGCACCAGGCCGAGGATCAGGGATCGGAGGGTCCCTTTCGCCCGCAACGCCGCGAAGGCGCCGGCCAGGACCAGCGGCGCGGTCAGGAGGTTTTGCCAGGTGACGAACCGGACCAGATTCTTGGCCATCAGGCCGATCTGGGCAGGATCGAAAGCCTTCAGTAGGCCCGCAGCCTCGTTTGCGAACCCGCTCGCCCCACCGGCAACCGCCGCGGCCCGACCAGAGGCGGCGGCGGCGGTCATGGAGTGGGTGGCGGCCACGGCCCAGTTCTGCGCCAGGTCGTCGTAGTTGATCCAGAACAGGCAGATACCAGCGTAGGCGACGGTGTAGAGCGCCGCCACGCGCCATCGGCGTTCGAAACCTAGCTGAAGCACGAACGGGGCCACGAACAGCGGGTGGAACACCAGCTGATGAAGACCGCAAGCGAGGAAACCGACGACGAGGGCGCCGCCATGGCCGAGGCGCCCGCCGCGCAGGAACAGCCACAGCCAGACCAGATTGAACGCGAGGTGGGCGGTCATGGCATAGGAAGTCATGGCCGTGATCAGGAACTGACTGGAGGTGGCGAGCAGTATCGCCGCGATCAGGGCTATCGAGGGCCGGTCCGGCCAAAGGCGGCGGCCAATAGCGAAGACCGCCACGATCGACACCGCCGCCAGGGCCGGACTGACCAGCGCCGCGCCACCCACCACGCCCGCGACGGCGCGCAGGGCCGCGTTCACGGGCAGGTAATTGGAAGACCAGAAGGCGCCGTCGGGAGTTGCGCGCACGAACTGGGGCTGGAGCGCGGCCAGAAACGGCCGCCACTCGACAGGCGTCGGCGCCAGTGGCGCGCCGTGTCCCAGGATGACGCCATCGAACCTGGCCATGAATTCATCGAGCGACAGAGCGTAGCCGTCATAGACCAGATGAGCGCCGGCCAGCGCGACGATGGCGCACAGGGCGGCCAACGCCACTATCAGCAGGCCTGGCTGGACGAGCCCCGAGAAGCGGCGCGTAGCCCCCGGATCGACCGTTGAACCTTTAGCTGGTCCTCCCCCACCGGCCAGACTCAGACCCACTCGCCCAAGGCCTGCCGCCAGCAGAATGGCCACCAGCACCGGCAGGTCCTGGTCGAGGAAGAAGTGATCGGTCAGCCACCGAGACGGCAGGGCGACGGTCGCCAGGGCCAGCAGGATGGCCGCCAGATCGAACCACCCCCGGCAGATACGCTCAAACATCGGTGGCCGAGAACAGCAGCACCCTGCGAGTGATGAAGTTGAACAGGAAGCTCAGCCCCGCCGCCGCGATCTTGCCCGTCAGCGTGCCCAGGCCCAGCACGCCAACGAACAGGGCGATGAACGCCTCGTTGACCCCGAGCCCGGCGATGCCGATCAGCACGAAGCCGATGAATTCGGCCCGCCGGCTCTTCAATCGGCGCTCGGTGAACACCAGGGAGACGCTCAGGCCATAGTTGATCATCAGGCCCGCCAGCACACTGAACACATTGGCCGTCAGATAGTGCAGCCCGGCCTTGTTCACGAGCGTCCAATAGACAGCGAGATCCAGGCCCAGGCTGACGGCGCTGACCAGGAAGTATTTCCAGGACTCATGGAACAGCTTCCACAGTCGTTCGGACAGGGTCGAGGCGCCGGGCGGTTCCACGATCATCGCGCGAGCGGTTCAGCCAACGCGCTGGGGAACGAGACGCTCGCTGGCCAACGCCGCCTTGGCGCCCGAAACGCCGGCCTCGCCATATTCGGCGTCCTCGTTCACATCCCAGACGTCGTAGAGCGGTTCGCCGGCCAGGATGTTCAGGGCGGTGAGCATGCCCGTCATCATCGCATGATCCTGGTTGTTGTATTTATGCATGCCGTTGCGGCCAACCAGGTGCAGGGTCGGGTAGAGCCTGGCCAGCTCCTCGCGCACCGCCAGCACATTGTCGCGATAGGTGTCGTCATAGACCGGATAGGCCTTGACCTGGCGGACAACGCAGGCGTCGGCGACGTCGGCGGGATCCATCAGGCCGATCTTGCCGATCTCCCGGCTGGCCAGCGCGATCAGGTCCGCGTCGCTTGACGCCCACAACCCGTCGCCCTCGAAACAGAAATATTCCAGCCCCAGGCACGTCGAGACGCCGTCGGGGATCATCTCCGGCGACCAGGAGCGAAAATTCTGCACCCGGCCGACCGTGACCGTGGGGTCGTGGATGTAGACCCAGTTGTCGGGCATCTCGACGCGCGACTTGCCGATCAGGACCACGGTGAGGAAGTCCCGGTATTTCAGGTCTTCCGCCGCCGGCAGGCTCGCGGGCGCCGGAGTGATCGCCTGGACCAGTTCGCGGACCGGGGCCGAGGAGATCACGTTACGCGCCCTATAGGTCAGGCTCCCGCCGTCGCCGGTGGCCACGCTCACGCGCCAGAGGCCGTCGGCGACGTTCCAGTCGAGCCCGGTCACCCGACTGTCCATGACCACGCGGCCCCCCAGGGCGGCGATCTTGGCGGCGCAGGCGTCCCACATCATGCCAGGCCCCCGGCGCGGATAGCGGAACGACTCGATCAGCGTCTTCGCCCCCGCTTCTCCGGTCCGACGAATGCCCAGCGAGCGTTTGAGGCCGTCGATGACGGCGCCGAGCAAGTCGAGGCCCTTAATGCGCTGGGCCGCCCAGTCGGCGGAAATTTCGTCGCAGGACATGCCCCAGACCTTCTCGGTGTAGGTCTTGAAGAAGATGCCGAACAGGCGCTCGCCGAACTTGTTGCGCATCCAATGGTGGAAGGTCTTAGGCTCGCGGATCGGAAACAGCGTCGCCCAGCCGAACGAAGCCATGCACAGCGTGCTTTCGATCAGGCCCAGGTTTCGCAACGCCTCGAACGCCCTCAGCGGATAGGCGTAGAATTTGTCGCCGTAATACATGCGCGACAGGCGCGGCCGGTCGATGAAATCGTCAGGGAGGATCTCGTCCCACAGGTCGACCACTTCCTTGGATTTCGAATAAAAGCGGTGGCCGCCGATGTCGAACAGGAAGCCCTTGTAGTCGACCGTCCGGCTGATGCCGCCCACATAGCGCGGGTCCTGCTCGAGCACGATCACGGCGGCCCCCGCCTTGGCCAGGGTATAGGCGGCGGTAAGGCCGGCCGGGCCGGCGCCGATGATCAGATTGTCGACCGGTGTGCTCTCGGCCATGCTTGACGTCACCTTAAAACCCACCGCAAGTCCCGCGCTCTTTCGCGGATTCGAATCTGAAAGGCTCACGCCAATCCACCGATGGTAGACTCCACACCCGAGTTGCTAAAGGGGCCGCCGACGTTCGTTGCAACCGGCGAAGCCCCGGCTCTTCGTGGAGCCGCCACCTGGAGGACGCCGCACCGCTGGCCGACACCGGACCTGAGCGCAACCGGGTGGCTGATCGCCGCCGCCCTGGTCGCCTGGATCACCGTGTGCGTCATCCTGGTGCAGATGTATAGTCTTCAGCGGCCGTTGGGCGATACCGACGACGCCATGCGGCTGGTGATCGTCCGAGACCTCATCGCCGGGCGGGGCTGGTATGACCAGGTCGTCCCGCGGGTTCAGCCTCCCCAGGGCGCCTGGCTTCACTGGTCGAGGCTGCTCGACGGCGGCCTGGCGGGGACCGTGGCCCTGCTGCGCCCGTTCGTGGGACAGGCCACCGCCGAATGGGCGATGCGCGACTTTTGGCCGCTGGCCTGGATCCTGCCGGCCGTGGCCTCGGCCCTGCTCGTGGCGCGAAATCTCGGGTCACGCTCGGCGGTGTTTCTGACCGCGCTGCTGCTGGTGTTCAACACCCAGCTCTATCGCCAGTTCACACCGGGCCGGATCGATCACCACAACATCCAGATCACCATGACCGTGATGGCCCTGGCCTGCGTCCTGGCGACCAGGAACCGGGCGCGCTGGGCGGCGCTGGGGGGTGTCGCCACCGGCCTTGGCCTGGCCGTGGGGCTCGAGGCCCTGGCCTTCCAGGCCCTGATCGGCGCGGCCTATGCCCTGGAACTGGCGCGAGACCGGACAGCGGCGCGCCCGGCGGCGGCCTATGGCCTGACCCTGGCTTTGAGCGCGGTGGTGTTCATGGCCGTCCAGACGCCGCCCTGGCGCTGGTCGATGTCGTTTTGCGATGCGCTATCTCTGAACCTCGTGGCGGGTCTGGCGGCGGCCGGTCTTGGCCTGGCGCTTACCGGCGCGGTGGCCGGACGGGCGCCGACCTGGGTGCGGCTGGCGCTGCTGGCGGCGACGGGCGCGGCGGCGGTAGCGGCCTACCTCGGCCTCGACCCGAGATGCCTTCAGGGTCCTTTCGCCGAGATGGATTCCAGGGTGAGGCCGTTCTGGTTCGACCATATCCAGGAGGTCCAGGCTCTGCCGCGAATGCTGACCCTGGCGCATCTGGCGGCGGTCATCGCCATCGTGATGACCGCCCTGGGGCTGGGCGCGTCGATCTTTCTTCTGGCGCGCGAGCGGAGCCGACCCAGGACCGGGACTCTGCTGGTCGGCGCCTGCCTGGTGGTGGCGGCGATCACCGCCTACCTGACCTGGCGCATGCAGGACTATGTGTTCTGGATCGGAATGCCGGTCCTGGGCGCGGCCGGTGGTGCCCTGGCGGACGGTTGGCTGAAGGGCCGGATCATCCCTAGTGTCGCCCTGGCGGCGCTGCTGTCGCCGGCGCTGATTGGGTCGGCCTACGATTCGGTGGCGGACACGGTGGGCAAGCCGGTCAAGGCGCCGCCGTCACCTGGGCCAAGGTGCTTCAGCCCGAGCGCCTATGCAACGCTCGCCACGCTGCCCAAGGGCGTCGTGCTCTCGGCCCCGGACTCGGGTCCCTATGTGCTGGCCTTCACCCACCATTCGGTGGTGGTCGCGCCCTATCATCGCCTGTCCCTGAAAATCCTGGCCGCCCATCAGGCCTTCAACGCGCCGCCGTCCCTGGCCGAGCCCCGCGTCCGGGCTCTGGGGGCGGACTATGTGGTCGATTGCGCGACCTATCCGGTGTTTCTAGACGCGGGCAGTTTCGGCCTGCGCCTGCGCAAGGGCCCTGCCCCGGCCTGGCTACAGACCCTGTCGAAGCCGGGCGCCGCCCTGACCATCTACCGGGTTCGCGCCCCGGCCGAAATCACCGGCCGCTGAACACCGGCTTGCGCTTTTCGAAGAAGGCCTTGCGTGCCTCCTTGGCGTCCTGGCTGGAGAAAGCGATGCGGATATTGGCCACTTCATAGCGCAGCTGGGTTTCCAGGTCGGTGGTCTCCATCGATTTGACCATGCCGCGCTTGAGCAGCCGCAGGGTGATCGGCGACCATTCGCACAGCTGCTGGCAATAGGCGGCCAGCCGAGCGGTGAAGTCCACGTCGGCCACGACCTCGCCGGCCATGCCCAGGGCCACGGCCTCGTCGCCCATGACGGTGCGATTTTCCATCATGAACCGCATGGCGCGTTCGTAGCCCATGGCCTGGGGCAAGGTGATGGTCAGGCCGGCGTCGGGCGAGCCGCCAATTCGGGTGTAGCCTGCCATCAAGCGAGCATTTCGTGACACCAGCCGCACATCGGTGGCCATGGCCAGACCAAGACCGGCTCCGACCGCGACGCCGTTGATGCCGCCGACGACGGGCTTGTCGCATCGCTTGCGGATCGCCAGCAGAAACTGGCCGACCCAGTGGATGTCGTCGAGCTGGGCCGACTGCGGCGACAGGGGCGAGGACCGTTCGGCTCCCGAAAGGTCCAGGCCGGCGCAGAAAGAGTCGCCCGACCCGGTGATGGCGATCACCCAGACGTCATCGACCTGGGCCGCCGCCTCGACCGCGGCGACGACGCCCCAGGCCAGCTCGTCGCTGAGCGCGTTCTTCTTATCCGGACGATTGAGGGTGATGGTCCTGACGTGACCCACGTCCTCGATCTTCACGATACTGGTCATTTCCGCCGTCCTTCGGTTGAATTCGATGGTGTTGTTTTCTGGCGTATTAGGATCGGCTTTCGCCCCGCCAGGCAAGGGTTGGGTCGCCTTCCCTCGGGCCTTGACCACCCTCGGGCAGGTGGCAGGTGAAGGTGGCTCCGGCCCCTGGGGCGCTTTCGACCGCCACCCAGCCGCCGTGCAGCTCGACCACCGCCTTGACCAGCGCCGGACCCAGGCCGGCTCCGGCTCCTTCCTCGCCGCTGAAGCGGTCGAAGATGCGGGCCTGGATGTGGAACGGGATACCCCGTCCGGTGTCGGTGACTTCCAGGCAGACTTCGCCGAACGCGCGCCGCGCCGCCAACGTCACGCGGCCACCCGGCGGGGTCTGGCGCAGCGCGTGGTCGATCAGGTGATCGATCACCCGCGCCAGACTGCGTCCATCGGCCAGGATGGCGCCGGGATCATCGCCGACGATCAGGTCAAGGGAGACGCCGCCCTCGGCCGCGCGCGCCATCCAGCGCGACGCCGCCAGGGACAGCAGGGCGGCGATGTCGGTATCCGCCAGCTTGAGGGTCATCTCCCCGGCGTCAATCTCGGCGAAGGCCAGTATGTCCTCCACCGAGCGGGCGAGATCAGCGGCCGCCGACCGTACCGCCGCCACCCAGGCGCGCGCGCGTTTCGACAGGGCCTGGTCGGCGCCTTCGAGAAGTTCGGCATAGCCGAGGATGGTCGTCAGCGGGGTGCGCAGCTCGTAAGACACGCCGCCGACGAAGTCGCGCTTCAGCCGCTCGGCGGTGTCCAGCGCCGCCTCGCGGTCGGCCAGCGCGTGCTCCAGCCGGCGGGTGTCGGTGACATCGACGAAACTCACCAGGGTCGCCCCGTCCGGCAGGGGCCGCGACTGCCAGGCCATGCGCCGCCCGTCGGAGATCAAGACCTCGCCCAGGGCCACGCCCCGGACTCCGGGATCGAGATCGGTGATCCGGCCCTTGAGCGCGCGCCAGAAAGCCAGGTCGTGCAGTCGTGGCACACAGCGCTCGACGATGTCGTCAAAGGCCGGCGTCGCCGCCAGCTCGGACGCCGGGATCGCCCAAAGCCTCTGGAACGCCTCATTGTGCAGCTTCAGCCGCCCGTCGGCGCCGAACACGGCCACCGCGTCGTTAAGCTTGTCCAGCGTGGCCTTCTGTACCTGAATAAGCTGGTTGAACTGGCTCCGCAGCCGCAACTCGGGGGTGACATCCGAGAACATCAGAATGAGGCCGCCGGCCGGATGCGGCAGGCTGAAGACGCGCAGGGTGCGGTCTCCGGCCACGCGCCAGATCGCCTCCGGGGCCGGATCCAGGCGTTCGTGGCGCATCAGTTCCGCCGCCTTGAACCGCCCATAGTCGGCGGCTTCAGGCAACCGCCGGTCCTGGCGTAGTCGATCGAGCAGCGCCCCATGACTAGGCCCCTCGGCCAGCCAGGCCGGTTCAAGGCCCCAAAGTTCGGCAAACGCGCCGTTGTGATAGGTCAACCGCCGGTCGGGGCCGAACAGCGCCACGGCGTCGGCCGCGGCGTTAAGGATCAGGGCCTGGGCCTCGGTCTGCCGGACCAGGACCGCCTTGGCTGTCGAGGCCGGCGGGGCGGCGTGCGCCTCGACCGACAGAGCGACCATGGCCAGCGCGCCCGCCGTCCGGCCGCTAAGGCGGATGGCGCCTCCGGGGCACGCCGCGGTGAGATCACAGGGCGCGCCGATGTCACGCAGCGACCGCAGCGCGGCGCCGGCGGCCGTGTCGAGCCTGGAGAGAGTAGCCAGGACCTCGCCCGGGTCGCCCGCCTCAAGGCCCATGATGCGCGCGCAGTCGTCAAGGGCGCCCTGGCCATCCACCAGGATCGCGGCCTGGTCGTCCAGCACGATCACGGCGCGCTCGAAGACCGCCGCCGAGGCTCGCCGAACCAGGGAAAGGCGACCGTCGCCTTCCCTAAGGCGCGGCGCCATGCCAAACCGTCACTGGATGGATCCTGGGAGGGAAATCATGATGCAGACTCACACTCTGGTGGCTATTGTCACGATTCTGGCCTTGCTGCTGTATTTCGTCATGAGCCTGCGGGTGGGTCAGGCGCGCTCGAAATACAATGTTCCGGCGCCCGCCATAAGCGGCAATCCTGATTTCGAGCGCCTGTTCCGGGTTCAGGCCAATACGCTGGAATGGCTGCCGATCTTCCTGCCGTCACTTTGGCTGTTCGCGTTCTATTGGAATGACGCCGTCGCCGCCGGCGTGGGGATCGTCTGGATCATCGGCCGCTATCTCTACATGACCGGCTATTCCAAGGAGGCCGGCGCCCGCAGCGCGGGGTTCGGCATTCAGGCCTTGGCCACCGGAGTGTTGATGTTTGGCGCCCTGGGCAAAATGATCTGGGTGCTGATTCAGGGCGGGACCTGATCGCGCTTTACCTGACCGGCCCGGCCATGAGAGATTGAGGTCGCGAGGAACGTTGCGCGCGCCACCAGCGTTGGGTGTCTGGGGCGCAAGGATTTAAGAAGTACCATGAACATCAAGACTTTGGCTCTCATCGCGGCGGTCGGGCTGACGCTGGGCCTGTCGGCCTGCGAGACCGCGACACCCTATCAGCCGCTGGAGCGGGGCTCCCAGGTATCGGGCGGGTTCACCGACCAGAAGCTCGACACCGATCACTTCAAGGTCACCTTCAACGGCAACACCCTGACCTCCCGCGGAACGGTGGAGTCCTATCTTCTCTACCGCGCCGCGGAATTGACCGTCGCCCAGGGCTATGACTGGTTTGAAACAGTCGATCGCCACACCGAGCGCGACAAGCGCACCTATATCGACAGCGACCCGTTCTATGGTCCCGGCTACGCCTACGGCTATTTCCGGCCCTATTGGAGCTTCTATGGCCGCGGTTACGGCTGGCGGGCCTGGGGTCCGTTCTGGGGTGACCCCTTCTGGGGCGACACAGCCACGGTCTCGACCGTGGAAAAGTTCGAAGCCAGCGCCGAAATCGCCATGCACCACGGGCCCAAGCCCCCGGGCGACGCCAAGGCCCTGGACGCCAGGGAAGTGATGGCCAACCTGGGTCCGAAGATCATGCGGCCCAAGGCTTAGGGAGCAAACCGCCGTCCCTTCCGCAAAGGGACGGCGGGCTTTGGCTTAGCGCGGCGCCATGCGGATGGCGCCGTCGAGGCGGACATCTTCGCCGTTGAAATAGCTATTGGTGACCATGGTCAGGGCCAGCTGGGCATATTCCCGTGGCATGCCCAGGCGCTTGGGAAACGGCACCGAGGCGGACAGGGCTTCCTTCACCTGGGGCGGCGCGCCGCTCATCAGCGGGGTCTCGAAGATGCCCGGCAGGATGGTGTTGACCCTGATGCCTTCGCTGGCGAGATCGCGGGCGATGGGCAGGGTCATGCCGACGATGCCGCCCTTGGACGCCGAATAGGCCGCCTGGCCCATCTGACCGTCCTCGGCCGCCACCGAGGCGGTGTTGACGATTGCGCCGCGCTCGCCGTCTTCCAGCGGCTCCAGGGTCAGCATTCCGGCGGCGCTCTTGGCGATGCAGCGGAAGGTGCCGACCAGATTGATCTGGATCAACCAGTTGAAGGCGTCGAGCGGAAAGTGCTTGATCTCGCCGGTCTTGCGGTCGCGGCCGGCGGTCTTGGCGGCATTGCCGGTGCCGGCGCAGTTGATCAGGATCCGCTCCTGGCCGTTGGCGGCGCGGGCCTTGGCGAAGGCGGCGTCGACCTCTTCGTCGGAAGTGACGTTGCACTTGCAGAACACCCCGCCGACCTCGGCCGCGACGGCCTCGCCCTTGGCGTCGTTCATGTCGAAGATGGCGACCTTGACGCCCTGCGCGGCCAGGGCGCGGACCGTGGCTTCGCCGAGGCCGGAAGCGCCGCCGGTGACCACCGCGGCGACGGAAGAGTTGAGTTTCATCGGGCTTGTTCCTGTTTTTCCGCGATCGAACCGCGTTCGGGCGCGGTTTAGCGCCTGGATGCCCGACTCAAAAGCGTCACCCAGCGTCAACGTGGTTCAGGCGCTCGCCTAGAGAACAGTCCGTTTCGGAAATGGAACAGTGGATCCCATGGCCCTGGGTGGGCGGCGGCGTTGGCCAGGCCCGGATATCGGCCAGGAGCACCAAGGCCCACAGCGCCATGATGGTGGCGGAGAAGCTGATCAGAGCGGTCGAGATATTCATGGCCGCCTCACAGCACCAAGCCCTGCATCAGCAGCTGCGACATCATCGGAACCCCATGAGCGTTGATAGTGACCCGCGCGCGGGCCGCCAAGCCAACCACGTCGCGCAGCAGCTCCAACAAAGCGACTTGAGAAAGGCGGCCGGCGCCTGACGGACTTTGCATGTTCGGTCCCTTCGATATATGTGAACGATGTTCAGTTAGCAGCGGGGACTGACGTTGGTTAGCCGGGTTTGTGGAAACGGATCGTTTCCCGTTCGAAACGATGGAGTGGGGCGACCATGCTCGATTTGAACGACCTCTATCTGTTCGCCTGCGTGGTGAAGCACAGCGGGTTTTCACCCGCCTCCCGCGCCATGGGCATACCGAAGTCCAGACTCAGCAAGCACGTCGCCGGCCTGGAGCTTCGACTTGGGGTGCGCCTGATCGAACGTTCCACGCGCCGTTTCCGGGTCACCGACGCGGGCGAGGCCCTCTATGAACAATGCAACGCCGTCGTTGCTTCGGCCGAGGCCGCCGAGGCGCTGATGGCCAGCGCCCGGTCTGAACCGCGCGGCGTGGTGCGGGTCAGCTGTCCGCCCGGCCTGGCCCGCCACCTGGAAGTGGTCCTGCCGGGCTTCCTCGAAGACTATCCGCTCGTGCGGGTTAATGTGGCCCTGATCAACCGGACGGTGGACATCATCGAGGAGCGGTTCGACATCGCCCTGCGGGTCCGCGAGAAACTCGACACCGATCCGCTGCTGACCATGAGGGTGCTGGGGTCGGCGCGCGCGGTCCTGGTGGCCAACCCCGCCTTCGCCGAGCGCCATTGCCGGGGCCTGGACGTCACCGAACTGGGCCGGCTATCGACCCTGGTCCAGGCCGAACTCTCCGGCCACGAACTCATGCATCTGGTGGGGCCGGGTGGGCTAACGATCGATGTCCCCCATCGGGCCAGATTGAGTTTCGGCGATTTCGAAGTGCTGCGGCGCCTGGCGATCAGCGGCCTGGGTGTGGCCCTGCTGCCGGTGTTCGTCTGCGAGGCCGACATGGCCGCGGGCACGCTGGAGCGGGTGTTTCCTGATTGGGCGACGCCAGAGGCCACGATCCACGCGGTGTTCACCACCCGCCACGGCCTGCCGCCCGCGGTGCGCGCCCTCATCGACCGCCTGGCCCGGGATTTCCCCAAAAGCCTGGGGTGATCAACTTGCCCGCTGACTCCACTGATCGAGGTCGCGTTCGGCGCCCATGTAGGCGAGGCCCGAGGCGATGGAGACCAGTTCGCCGCCGCCTTCCAGTTTGGCCTCCCCGAACCGTCTGGCGAAGATCCGCCGCACGGCTGGGACGAAGGACGAACCGCCGGTCAAGAAAACGCGGTCGAGCCCTTCAGGCCCCAGGCCCGACCGGGTCAAGGCTTCGTCGACCGCCTGCTCGATCCGGGTCAGCTCCGGTTCGATCCAAGCCTCGAACTCCGCGCGGCGGACGGTTTTCTCGATCCGTACCGAACCGGCATCGAACAGGAACACGGCCTGTTCCTCGGCTGACAGGGCCTCTTTCAGGCGCGAGACCGACTGGTAGAGCCGGTAGCCGTGATTGTCGTCGAGCACCTCGACCAGGGCCGCCAGCTTGGTGGGCTCGAGGGCCGTGCGCACCAGGCCCCGGATATCGCGCATGTCGCGCGAAGCGCGGAGCAGGGCCAGCTGCTCCCAGCGGGCGAAGGCGGTGAAGTATCGGTTGGGGATCGGCAGGATGTTGTCGAAGGCCTTGTAGGACGAACCCCGCCCTAGCTCGGGCGAGACCAGATGGTCGATGATCCGGTAGTCGAACGCATCGCCGGCCACGCCGACGCCGGCGTTGGCCAGGGCGGTCGAACGGATTTCGCCGCCCGTATCGCGATGGAAACGGACAATCGAAAAGTCGCTGGTGCCACCGCCGAAATCGCCCACCAGGACCGTGGCGTCGGCCTTCAAGGTGCGGGCGAAGAAGAACGCGGCGGCGATCGGTTCGTAGGCATAGCGGATGTCGTCGAACCCCAGGCGCGCGAACGCTGTCTGGTAGCGGGTGAGGGCAAGGTCGGGGTCCGGCCGCAGTCCGGCGAAATTGACCGGCCTACCGATGATGGCCGTGCGCGCCCCCTCGGCCCAGGCTTCGCCGGCGTGAGCGCGCAGGCGCAGCAGGAACGCCGACAGCAGATCCTCGAACTCATACCGCCGGCCGAGGATCCGGGTTTCCTGGAACAGCGGGCTGGCGGCGTAGCTTTTGAACGACTGGATGAACCGGGTCTCCAGCGGCTCTTCCACATAGGCTTCGATGGCCCATGGCCCGGCTTCGACCACCCGGCGCGCCGCTTCGCCCTCGGCGGCGTGGAAGCTCAGCGCCGAGCGGAAGGCGACGATCTCGGCGGCCGGGGCGGCGAAACTGATCAGGCGCGCCTCGCCGTCCTCGCCCAGGGTCGAGATCACCGTATTGGTGGTGCCGAAGTCGATACCGATGACGCCGGCGGCGGGACGCGTCGCCGAATTCACCCCAGATGCGGCTCCACGGCCACCCCTTCCTCATAGGCGGCCATCTGGGCCATCATCAGGATCTTGGAAACCGACGCCCCCAGCGGACAAATCTGCACCGGCTTGGCCAGGCCCAGCAGAATCGGCCCCACCACGGTTGCCGCGCCAAGCGACGCCAGCAGCTTGGTGGAGATCGAGGCCGAATGGATGGCCGGCATGATCAGGATATTGGCCGGACCGGTCAGGCGCATGAACGGATAACTGTCGCGAAGTTCGGGCTCCAGCGCGAGTTCCGGGGGCATTTCACCTTCGTATTCAAAGCCCAGGCCCTCCATCTCATCGAGGGTCAGCACCGCGTCACGCACCTTTTCCGACCGCTCGCCCATCGGATTGCCGAACGAGGAATAGGACAGGAAGGCCAGGCGAGGCGTGTGGCCCAGGCGCTTGACCGTGGTCGCCGCCTCGATGGCGATCTCCACCAGATCGTCGGCGTCGGGCATTTCGGTGACATTGGTGTCGGCGATGAACAGGGTGCGGCCCTTGGTCAGGACAATCGACATGCCCATGACCCGCCCACCGGGCGCGGGATCGATGGCCTGGAGCACCTCCTCCAGAGCCTGGCCGAAGTTGCGGGTGACGCCGGTGACCATGCCGTCGGCATAGCCAAGCGCCACCATGCAGGCGGCGAAGGAGTTGCGGTCCTGATGGATAAGACGCAGCACATCGCGCTTGAGGAACCCGGAGCGCTGCAGGCGCTCGTAGAGATACTCGAGGAACTCATCGTTATGTTTGGAGACCCGGGCGTTGACGATCTCAATGGGATTTTCGTCGGGGTCCATGCCGGCTAGCAGCATATTCTCACGCACCAGTTCCTCACGCCCGACCAGGATCGCCTTGCCAAGTCCCTGGGTCTCGAAGGCGATGGCGGCGCGGATCACTGGCAGTTCCTCGCCCTCGGCGAACACGATTCTTTTGGGCGGCGCCGATTGCAGGGCGCTGGAAATCCGCTGCAGGAAGCCGGCGGCGGGGTCGAGCCGCCTGGCGAGGCTGCCGCGATAGGCGGCCATGTCGGTGATCGGCTTGCGGGCGACGCCGCTGTCCATAGCCGCCTGGGCGACAAAAGGCGGGATGTAGTGGATCAGACGCGGATCGAACGGCGTCGGAATGATGTATTGCGGTCCGAACTTCAGCTTGGTGCCCTGATAGGCCAGGGCCACCTCGTCGGGCACGTCCTCGCGCGCCAGCGCCGCCAGGGCCTTCGCCGTGGCGATCTTCATCTCCAGGTTGACCCGCCGGGCGCGCACGTCCAGCGCGCCACGGAAGATGTAGGGAAAGCAGAGCACGTTGTTGACCTGATTGGGATAGTCCGAGCGACCGGTGGCGACGATGGCGTCGGGGCGAACCGCATAGACCTCTTCGGGCGTGATCTCTGGATCGGGATTGGCCATGGCGAAGATGATCGGCTTGTCAGCCATTGTGCTGACCATTTCCTGGGTCAGCAGGCCTTTGGCCGACATGCCCAGGAACACGTCCGCGCCCCGGACCGCGTCGGCCAGGGTGCGTTTGTCGGTATCCACCGCCAGGCCTGACTTCCACTGGTTCATGCCCTTTTCGCGGCCGCGATAGATCACCCCGACGCTGTCGACGGCGATGCAATTTTCCGGCCGCACCCCCATGGCCTTGGCCAGCTCCACCGAGGAAATGCCGGCGGCGCCCGAGCCGCAAAGCACCAGCTTGACGTCCCGCAGCTTGCGGCCGGTGACTTCGCAGGCGTTGATCAGGCCAGCCGACGCGATGATGGCGGTGCCATGCTGGTCGTCATGGAACACTGGAATATCGAGAAGTTCCTGAAGTTCGGTCTCGATGCGGAAGCACTCGGGACTCTTGATGTCCTCGAGATTGATGCCGCCGTATGTGACGCCGATATTCTTGACCACCGTGATGATCTCGTCTTCGTCGCGACTGGAGATTTCAACATCCACGGAATCGACGTCCGCGAAGCGCTTGAACAGCACCGACTTGCCTTCCATCACCGGCTTGGAGGCCAGGGCGCCGAGATTGCCAAGCCCGAGGATGGCCGTGCCGTTGGTGATCACCGCCACCAGATTACCCTTGGATGTGTATTCGTAGGCGAGATCGGGGTCCTCGGCGATCAGCCGCACTGGAATGGCGACGCCGGGCGAATAGGCGAGCGACAGGTCGCGCTGAGTGGCCATCGGCTTGGTCGCCACCACGGCGATCTTGCCGGGAGTTGGATAGCGGTGAAAGTCGAGGACTTCCTGGGTGGTGAAACTCGGCTTCTTGTCGTCCAGATTTTCGCTCATGATCGTCCACCCCCTCCCCACGGGGCCAGTGGGACCGCCCGGGGCGGCCCGCGATGAAGTCTTGCGAATGATGCATAACCCAGGCTCGCCGGATGAGCGACACCTAAGCTTGGATGTTTATGCGCTTGACCGCGCGGAGCACGCCGGGAGACTGGATATATTCAGTCCAGGCTAGGCGCGGACCGCAAGCATGACCAGAAGAGGTTCCGGCAAAGATGACCACGGGCTTGAGGATCGGTGTCGGCGGAGCGCTGGGCCGCATGGGCGCCGCGGTGACGGCCATCGCCCAGGCCAAGCCCGGGTTGAGCCTCGTGGGCCGCTTCGGCCGCCCGGACGCGGCGGACTCGTCCGGAGTGACCGCGCCGCCATTGGCGCCCATGGCGGCGGTTCTGGCGACTTGTGACGTGATCATCGATTTTTCGACCGGTCCCGCCACCGCCATCCTGGCCGAGGCCACGCGGGGCGGTGGCCCGGCCCTGGTGATCGGCGCCACCGGTCTGTCGCCGGCCGAGGAAAACGCGGTGACGCGGGCGGCCAAACGGGTCGCCGTGGTCAGATCGGGGAACTATTCGGTGGGCGTCAACGTCCTGGCCGGCCTGGTGGAACAGGCCGCGCGGCGGCTGGGACCGGAGATCTGGGATATCGAGGTCCTGGAGGCCCACCATCGCCGCAAAATCGACGCGCCCTCGGGCACGGCGCTGATGCTGGCCGAGGCGGCGGCCCGCGGTCGCGGGCGCATCCTGGCCGATGTCGGCTTGGCGCCGCGGACGGGGATCACGGGTTCGCGGCCGCGTGGCGCCATCGGCATGGCTTCAATGCGGGGTGGCGGAATTGTCGGAGACCACAGCGTCGTATTCGCCGCCGAGGAAGAGATCATCACCCTCTCACACTCCGCCCGTGATCGCGCCCTGTTCGCGCGCGGCGCCGTCGAGGCGGCGGTGTGGGTCGCGGACAAGCCCCCGGGACTCTACGATATGATCGACGTTCTGGGGTTTCGAGGCTGAGGCAAGGCGCGGCTTCAGGAACCCCCGGTGGATCCGAAGCCACCCGAGCCGCGCGCGGTTTCGTCCAGGGTTTCGACCACGTCCCATGCGGCCTGGGTGACCGGAGCGACGACGATCTGGGCAATGCGGTCGCCCCGGCGAATGGTCACGCTGTCCTGGCCATGGTTGATCAGGATCACCTTGATTTCACCGCGATAGTCGGCGTCGATGGTGCCGGGGGAATTGAGGGCGGTGACGCCGTTCTTCAGCGCCAGACCCGATCTTGGCCGCACCTGGGCCTCGAAACCGGGCGGCAGGGCGATA
>JANYFU010000401.1 GCA_025359665.1 Caulobacteraceae bacterium | reverse complement strand
GCGCACGGCGCCGGGTTCGAATTCGAGCAGCCGGGCGCGGGCCTGATCCCGACCATCCTGGTCAATATGCTGCCCATTCTTCTGCTGATCGGCGTTTGGGTGTTCTTCATGCGCCAGATGCAGGGCGGCGCCCGGGGCGCCATGGGCTTTGGCAAGTCCAAGGCCAAGCTACTGACCGAGAACAAGAACCGCGTCACCTTCGACGACGTGGCCGGCGTCGATGAGGCTAAGGAAGACCTGACCGAGATTGTCGACTTCCTGAAGGACCCCGCCAAGTTCCAGCGTCTGGGCGGCAAGATTCCCAAAGGCGCGCTGATGGTTGGCCCTCCGGGCACCGGCAAGACCCTGCTGGGCCGCGCGGTGGCCGGCGAGGCGGGCGTGCCGTTCTTCTACATCTCCGGCTCCGATTTCGTGGAAATGTTCGTCGGCGTCGGCGCCAGCCGCGTGCGCGACATGTTCGAACAGGCTAAGAAGAACGCCCCCTGCATCATCTTCATCGACGAAATCGACGCCGTTGGCCGCCATCGCGGCGCGGGCTTGGGCGGCGGTAACGACGAGCGCGAACAAACCCTCAATCAGCTGCTGGTCGAGATGGACGGCTTCGATCCCAACGAGAGCATCATCGTGATCGCCTCCACCAACCGTCCCGATGTGCTCGACCCGGCCCTGCTGCGTCCGGGCCGCTTCGACCGCCAGGTCGTGGTGCCCAATCCGGACATGGGCGGTCGCGAGAAGATTTTGCGCGTCCACATGCGCAACGTACCCCTGGCCTCGGATGTCGACGTCAAGGTCATCGCCCGCGGCACACCCGGTTTCTCCGGCGCCGACCTGGCCAACCTGGTCAACGAAGCCGCCCTGATGGCCGCTCGGCGCAACCGCCGAATGGTCCTGCATCGCGACTTCGAAGAGGCCAAGGACAAGGTGATGATGGGCGCCGAGCGCAAGTCCATGGTCATGAGCGACGAGGAAAAGAAGAAGACCGCCTATCATGAGGGCGGCCACGCCCTGGTGGCGCTCTCCGTCCCGGCCGCCGATCCGGTGCATAAGGCTACGATCATTCCGCGCGGTTTGGCGCTGGGCATGGTCATGCAGCTGCCCGAGGGCGACCGCCACTCGATGGACTACGAGCAGATGACCTCGCGGCTGACGATCCTGATGGCCGGGCGGGTGAGCGAAGAGCTGATCTTCGGCAAGAACAAGATCACCTCGGGCGCCTCCAGCGACATCTCGGCGGCGACCGGTCTGGCCCGCAACATGGTCACCCGCTGGGGCTACTCCGACACCCTGGGCACGGTCTCCTACGGCGACAACCAGGAAGAGGTGTTCCTGGGTCACTCGGTGGCGCGCACCCAGAACGTCTCGGAAGACACCGCCCAGAAGATCGACCTGGAAGTCCGCCGCCTAGTCCAGGGCGGCGAAGCCGAGGCGCGCCGCATTCTCACCGAGCGCCTGGAAGACTTGCATACGGTGGCCAATGCCCTGCTGGAATACGAGACTCTGTCGGGCGATGAGATCATCAATGTGGTCAAGGGCGTGAAGCCCAACCGCGAGGATGTCGAAGGTCGCATGCCCCCCGCGCCGCGCCTCTCGGTGCCCCTGGCCCCAAGACCGGAATCCGAACCGGCGTGACGGCGCTATCCTCCCGCCTCCATGGTTCGGGGCGGGAGACATCACCTTCGCTCCCTCTGGTAATGGGCGTCCTCAACGTCACGCCCGACAGCTTCTCGGACGGCGGGCGGCATTGCGGTCTCGATCAGGCCCTGGCTCGGGCCGAGCGGATGATCACCGAGGGCGCCGACATTCTGGACATCGGCGGCGAGTCCACCCGCCCCGGCGCGGCGCCGGTTTCCGAAGCCGAGGAACTGGCCCGCGTCATTCCGCTGATCGCCGCGCTGCGCGAGCGGACCCGCACGCGCCTCTCGATCGACACCCGCAAGAGCGCCGTGGCGCGGGCCGCCGTGGCGGCTGGGGCGACGATTTGGAACGACGTCACCGCCCTGACCGGTTCGCCGGATAGCCTCGCCACCGCCGCCGAACTTGGCTGCGATGTGGTGCTGATGCACATGCAAGGCGAGCCGGCGACGATGCAGGTCGCGCCCCAATATGGTGATGTTGTCACCGAGGTCGTCGCCTGGCTGGCGGCGCGGGCCGAGGCGGCGATGGCGGCCGGCGTGGCGCGGGAGCGGATCTGGCTCGATCCCGGCATCGGCTTCGGCAAGACCCTGGCCCACAACCTCGCCCTGCTCGCCGCCCTCGACCGCATGGTCGCGCTGGGGTTTCCGGTTCTGCTGGGCGCGAGCCGCAAGGGCATGATTCGTAAAGTCGACCCTACCGCCGTTGAAGCCATGGATCGGCTTGGCGGATCCCTTGCGATCGCGTTGGCCGGCATGCGGGCCGGTTGCGCCATGGCGCGCGTCCACGATGTGCGCGAAACGGTGCAAGCGTTGAAGGTGGCGCGGGCGATCGATTCGGCGAGACCGATGCATGCCTGAGTTCCTCGGACGGGTGCTGATCATCGCCGGCTCGGATTCCGGCGGCGGGGCCGGCGTCCAGGCTGATATCAAGACCGTTACGGCGCTGGGCGGCTACGCGGCGACCGCCATCACCGCCATCACGGTGCAGAACACCCTGGGCGTATCGGCCATCCACCCCCTGCCCCCGGCCCTCGTCGAGGCCCAGGCCCGGGCCGTGCTGGACGACATCGGCGTCGATGCCTTCAAGATCGGCATGCTGGGCGATGCGGCGATGTGCGAGGCCGTCGCCCGCATCCTGGACACCGCCGGCGCCATCCCCGCCGTGGTCGATCCGGTAATGATCGCCAAGGGCGGCGCGGCCCTGCTGGAAGAGGGCGCGGTCCAGGCGGTGCGGGAACTGATGGTTCCCCGCGCCTGGCTGCTGACACCCAACGCCCCCGAGGCCGCCACCTTGACGGGCCTGACCGTCGAAACCACCGACGACCTGCGCCGGGCCGGCGAGGCGCTGCTGGCCATGGGGGCCCGGGCGGTGCTGATGAAGGGCGGCCATGTGGCCGGCGACACCGTCGTCGACGTGCTGATGACCGCCGCCGGCGAAACCACCTTCGAAGGCCCGCGCATCGAAACCCGTCACACCCACGGCACCGGCTGCACCCTGGCCTCGGCCTGCGCCGTCGGTCTGGCCCAGGGCCTGCCGCTGGAACAGGCGGTGGCGCGGGCCTGGGGCTATACCGGCGAGGCCATTCGCCACGCGCCCGGCTTCGGGGCCGGACATGGCCCTCTCGGTCACGGATGGGCGCTGAAAAGGACGCTGAGGCGCGATGGAGGATCTTGAGGCGCGGTTATGCGCCGTGTTGCGCGGAAATGTTCACCTGTTGGCCGTTCTACGGGTGGCCCGGGACCTCGCCCCGCCTGACTGGCTGCTGTTCTCCGGAGCGATCTACCAGCCGGTCTGGAACCACCTGACCGGCCGACCGCCGGACTACGGCGTCAAGGACTATGACCTTGGCTACTTCGACGCCACCGACACTTCCTACGAGGCAGAGGACAGGGTCATCCGCCTGGTCGCCGCAGCGTTCGAACCCCCGTTGCGCGAGATGGTCGAGGTGCGCAACCAGGCCAGGGTCCACCTTTGGTTCGAGAACCACTTCGGCGAGCCCTACGCGCCACTCTCCAGCACCGCCGAGGCCCTGACCCGGTTTGCCGCCCCGACCTTTGCGGTCGGCGCGCGCCTGGAGCTGGATGACAGCCTGACCATCGTCGCGCCGTTCGGGCTTGAAGACCTGTTCGCCATGCGCATCGCGCCCAACCCGCTTCGCGTCGCGAAGGGGCTGCCCGGCATCATCGCCAACGTCCGGGCGCGATGGCCGGAGGTCATCGTCGAAGCCTGACCCAAGGCGGTTTTGCACTTTGGGTCTATTTTTCGGGAATTCGTCCGCACCCGGTTTCATCTCGCTGGGTTTCACTCTATGTAACCGTCATCAACCGCCCGGCCGCAAGGCCGGGCGCCGCTGTTTCTGGAGACCGTCATGACCGACATTCTGATGCCCAAAGCCACCGCCGTCTGGCTCGTGGACAATTCCTCCATGACCTTCGACCAGATCGCAGATTTCTGCGGCCTTCATCCGCTTGAAGTGAAGGGAATCGCCGATGGCGAAGTGGCCCGAGACATCCGCGGCGCAGACCCCATCTCCAATGGGCAGCTCACACGCGAAGAGCTCGACGCCGCTCAGGCCAATCCCGCCTATCGCATGAAGGCCCAGGAAAGCCGCCATGCGGGATTGCTCAAGCCGATGAAGAAGGCGCCGAAATATACGCCAGTGTCACGCCGGCAGGACCGTCCCGACGCCATCGCCTGGTTCGTGCGCAACCACCCGGAAATCACCGATACCCAGATCGCCAAGGTCCTGGGCACCACCAAGGCCACCATCGACCAGGTCCGCAATCGGACCCACTGGAACTCGACCAACGTCAAGCCGGTGGATCCGGTGTCGCTAGGTCTGATCGGCCAGCTGGAACTGGACGCCCTGGTGAAGAAGGCGGCGGAAAAGCGGGCCAAGGACGACGCCAAGCGCGGCGTT
The DNA here is from genome assembly GCA_025359665.1 of Caulobacteraceae bacterium. Classification (GTDB taxonomy): domain Bacteria; phylum Pseudomonadota; class Alphaproteobacteria; order Caulobacterales; family Caulobacteraceae; genus Acaudatibacter. Next base: position 2,144 of record JANYFU010000401.1, on the reverse strand, counting down.
GCCGAGCCCGAAGGCGCCTCTCTGCTCAGCGCCGTCCAGATGGATCAGTGAGGCCGGGACCGCAGGCTTTCCATCTCCTCCTTCAGGCGCAGCTTCTTTCGCTTGAGGTCCCGCAACCGGATCGCGTCGGCCACCGGCCGACTGGTCTCGTCTTCTATGGCGCGTTCCAGCGATTGATGCCGAACGCCAAGTTCACGGATACGAGCCTCGATTGCCATGATGGGAAACTCCATTGCTACCCCGCCAGTGGAGTGAACACCCGTGGCGGATTAATGTCAGATCACATATGTTTGTTTGATGGACAGCGCCTCCCGAGGGGCGTCGGCAGCGCCCAAATTTCCGGCGAGGGAGCCCTGCGGTGATCGCGAATCGGCCACGGCTGGTGGTGGGGATCTCGGGCGCCTCGGGAATTGTCTATGGCGTGAGGGTTCTGGACGCCTGCCGCGAGCTGGGCGTCGAAACCCATCTGGTGGTCAGCCGCGCCGCCCTGCTGACCCTGGCCCAGGAAACCAGCCTCACGGTCGCCGACCTGACCGCCAAAGCCTACCTGGCCTACCGGGTGAACGACGTCGGCGCGATGATCGCCTCGGGATCGGCGCGGACCATTGGCATGATCGTCGCCCCATGCTCGGTGCGGACCATGAGCGAGATCGCCACTGGGGTGACCAGCAGCCTGCTGACCCGGGCGGCCGACGTCACCCTCAAGGAACGGCGCCCCTTGGTGCTGATGGTGCGCGAGACGCCGCTGCACCTGGGCCACCTGCGCACCATGGTCCAGCTGGCCGAGATGGGCGCGATCCTGGCCCCGCCCCTGCCGGCCTTCTACGCCAAGCCCAGGGACATCGCCGACATCGTCGATCAGTCAGTCGGCCGATGCCTGGACCTGTTCGGCCTGTCGTGGGACCCGGTGAAGCGCTGGGACGGCATGACCGTCGCCGGCGCGGCCGCCGCGGATGAATCCGATTGACCGCCTGTGACTTCGCGGCGGCTTTCTGGCGGAGACCGGGGATGGAAGCCCTCTGCCTGGAGCTGCAGGACGCCCACCGGCAATGTGTTGCGCTGTTGCTGTGGCGGCTGTGGACCCTCGATCAGAAGCGGCCAGTCACCAGGGAAATCGTGACTTGCGCCGTTGACGCCGTCACGGCCTGGAATAGCGAGGTGCTGATTCCGATGCGCGTGGTTCGAATTGGCTTGCAGCCGTCTCGTCCCCTGTTCGACCACGCGGCCAGGCTATCCCTGCGCGACCAGATCCAGACCGCGGAACTGGCCGCGGAGCGCGTACTCCTGGACGCGCTTGAGCGTCTGGCGCCGGACTCGGGCGAGGTTGTGGAGAGCCCCCTGGGCGCGATGGAGGCCATGATCGAAGTCTGGGGTCACCCCGCGCCGATCACGCTTCTGGCGCGGCTGGTCGCGGCGCCTTGAAGCCATTCGCGCGTCTGTTAGGGAAGACCAGCCCTCAGTTTTCGGACTCACGCCATGGACGACGAGACGCCAGTCGAGCGGCACGCCGCGATCCACCTTGAGTTGGGTCGCCTGCGTCAGGAACATCAGGATCTCGACGCCGCCGTCGAGGCTCTTCATGGCCTGGCCATGCCAGATCAGTTGCGGATCGCGCGGATGAAGAAACGCAAGCTGATCCTCCGCGATCAGATCGCCAAGCTTGAGAATCAGCTGACCCCCGACCTCATCGCCTGAAACCGCCAACCAGGATCGAGACCCGGGCGCTTGCCCGCGACGGCGCCATCGCCCATATCGCCCCCATGGATCAAGACCTGTTGAACGACGTCGCCGCCGCCGCCCTGGCCGCCGGCGCGGATGCGGCCGAGGTGGCCTTCGCCGAACGCCAATCGCTGTCCGTCACCGTCCGTCTGGGTGCACTGGAGGAGGTCGAGCGCGAGGAATCCCGCGACCTGGGCGTCAGGGTTCTGGTCGGGAAACGCCAGGCTTCGGTCTCGGGATCGGACATCTCCAAGGCCGGCAGAGACAAGCTGGTCCAGCGCGTGGTGGCCATGGCCAAACTGGCCGCCGAGGACCCATGGGTCGGCCTACCCTCGCGCGACCGCCTTTCGCGGGGCCCCAGGGCCAGTTTCGATCTGTTCGATCCCACCGAACTCAGCCCGGAGGCGCTGGAGGACCAGGCTCGG
>JANYFU010000390.1 GCA_025359665.1 Caulobacteraceae bacterium | reverse complement strand
CCTGTTCTTCCACATGCGCGGCGTCTACGGCTCCAGCTCGCTGGGCACACTGGCCAGGATGGCGCTGATGCTGGTCTTCTCCGTGCTCGCGATGGTCCTGCTGCTGGTCGGCGTGGTCGGCCTGGAACTCAACGGCATGGCACCCTAAGCGCCTGACACCGCCGCCCAAGGCGCCTTCGCCAGGCGCTTACCGAGAAACCCGATCAGCGCCTCCACCCGCGCCGGGCGGATCGGGCTGGGGGGCGTGACCAGGTGTAGGGCGATGGGCGGCGCGGACCACTCGGCCAGGGCCACCTCCAGCCGCCCTTCGGCCAGGTCGCGCCAGACCATGAAGTCGGGCTGCATCGCCAAGCCCAGCCCCGCCAGCAGGGCGGGACGCAGGATGTCGGCGTTGTTCACCCGCAGCGGCCCCGAGACGCCGACCGCATACTGGCCCTGGGCCGGGTGTTCGAAGCGCCAGACATCGCGCGAGCGGCTATTAGTGTAGACCAGCGCTGAGTGGTTGGAGAGGTCTTTTGGGTGGCCGGGCCGGCCACGCCGATCGAAATAGGCCGGTGACCCCACCAGCATCACGCGCACCCCGCACAGCCGCCGGGCCAGCAGGCTGGAATCCTCCAGCGCCGAAATCCGCAACGCCAGGTCGAACCCTTCATCGACGATATCGACGATCGCGTCGGACAGGCTGAGCTCGACGGTGATCTCGGGGTAGAGGTTGAAGAACTCGGGCAGGGCGTCGCCCAGATAGGCGATGCCGAACGACATCGGCGCGGCCAAGCGCACCACGCCCCGCGGCCCCGACGACTGGGCCGCCGCCTCGGCTTCCAGCGCCTCGCCCTCGGCGACCATGTGCGTGGCGCGCTCCAGCGCCGCGCGGCCGCTGTCGGTCAGGGACAGGCGCCGCGAGGTGCGATGAAACAGGCCGGCGCCGAGCCTGGCCTCCAGCCGCCCGACCGCCTTGGAGACGGTGGCTTTGGACAGGCCCAGCTCTGTCGCCGCGCCGACGAACGAACCCAGCTCGGCCACTTTGGCAAACACCGCCCAGGCCTCGAAGTCAGGAAGTTTCATGGGCGCACAATCCGAAACGGTCTGTTTCCATTCATTCTATTTCAGAAACGATGGACCGTCTCCATCTTGGGTCTCGAAAAGGACGCCTGGGCGTCCATCCAAAGGGAGACACACGATGATCGAACGCAGACCCTTCAACACTCTGGGCGGCGCCAACCACGGCTGGCTCGACGCCAAGCACCACTTTTCGTTCGCCAGCTACCGCGACCCGAAACGCGATCAGTGGGGCGACCTGCGGGTGTGGAACGACGACACCATCGCGGCCAACACCGGCTTTCCGCCCCACCCCCACGCCGACATGGAGATCATCACCTATGTCCGCGAAGGCGCCATCACCCACCAGGACAGCCTGGGCAATACCGGCCGCACGGAAGCGGGCGATGTCCAGGTGATGAGCGCCGGCACCGGCATCCGGCACTCGGAATACAATCTGGAAAGCCAGGACACCCGGTTGTTCCAGATCTGGATCTTCCCCAACCGCGGCGGCGAAGGCCCGGCCTGGGGCGCCAAGCCTTTTCCCAAGGGCGATCGATCAGGGAAATTCGTCGCCCTGGCGAGCGGCCTGGCGGGCGACGCCGACGCCCTGCCGATCCGCGCCGACGCCCGCGTCCTGGGCGCCACGCTGAAGGCCGGGGAGACCGCCGAATATCCCCTGGGCGACAGCCGTCATGGCTATCTGGTTCCCTCGACCGGTTCGGTGGAAGTCAATGGCGTGCATCTGGACACCAGGGACGGCGCTGCGATCAGAGACGAGGCGGTGGTGCGCGTGACCGCCCTGGAGGATTCGGAACTGGTCCTGGTCGACGTGCCCTGAGGCCTCGTCCGGAGCCGTCACGATCAGGTCGTGGCGGTTTCGGCGGCGGCATGCGCGGCGGCGGCCGCGGCCATGATCTTGTCGAACGAGCCGTTACGGATCATTTCGCGGCGTTCTTCGAGCCCTCGGTGCAGCTCGGACAGCGTCTTCGCGGCATGCTCATTGGTCTGGATCGCGGCCCAGTAGGCCGCGACATTGGCGTTGACGGCGATCGCGTTTTCGATGCCCACCGCCGGCAGCACGTTCTCGACCAGAAACAACGCCGGCGTCAGCGCGCAGTCAGCCATGGTCAGGCGCCCGCGGCAGGCGAAACCGTCGCGGCCGATCATCTTGTCCAGCGCCTTGAGGTTGCGGACCACCTGGCCACCCAACAGATCGACGATCCCCTGGTTGCGGGTCGCGGCGCGGGTTTGCGGCGAGAGCATGAACATGTTGTTCATGATGTAGATATCGCCGATGCGGGTGATAGAGCGGATGTGAGCCGTCTCGCGCGGTGTCTTTCCCAGCATTGAGGGTTCCGGATAGATCGCCTCCAGATATTCCGCGATCACCTCGGATTCCGGCATCATGTCGCCGTCGATATCCAGCACCGGGATGCGGCCAATCGGATGGTCCTCCCGGAACTTCGGCATGCCGAAATGGGCCGGCCGTTCCAGGGTGATGTCGGTGATCCCCTTGGCGTAAATCTGCATCCGCACGCGGGCGGAGTAGGGACTGAGATCCCCCGAATAGAGCTTCATCATGATCCTTTGTTCCTCCGGGCCGCGCCGCCTAAGGCGACCGATCAGCGACTCGCTTTCGCGGCCGAGTAATCGGTGCTCATTCTGGCCGATGTCAGTAGCGGATATAGCCATTTAACACCTGGGCGCGAGGTCAAATTTGGACCGCGCTTGACCCGCCCGGGGTTTGCTGGCGACTGCTCCTGATGGCCTCGACGATCCAGATCCTGCTGTTCCTGCTGGTTGTCGTCGCCGCCGTGGCGGTGCTGGCGGCGAGGCTGAAGATTCCGCCGGCCATCCTCCTGGTGGTGGCGGGTGTCGTCCTGGCGCTGTTCCCGGGCCTGCCGAACGTCACCCTGGCCCCGGAATTCGTGCTGCTGCTGGTGTTGCCGCCGATTGTCTACAGCTCGGCGGTGGCGATGAGCTGGCGCGAGTTCCGGTTCAATCTGCGTCCCATCGCTCTGCTGGCCGTGGGCTGCGTGTTGTTCACCACCCTGGCCGTGGCGGCGGCGACCCATTGGCTGCTGGAGCTGCCCTGGGCCGTGGGATTCGTGGTGGGGGCCATCGTCTCGCCCCCGGACGCGGTGGCGCCTCTTTCCATCGCCCGCCGGCTGGGGCTACCCCGGCGCATGACGGTGATTCTGGAAGGCGAGGGCCTGGCCAATGACGCCACCGCCCTGATCATTTATCGCTTCGCCATAGTGGCCGTCAGCCTGGGCACCTTCTCCATGGGCCAGGCGGTCGGAACCTTCGCCGCCATCGTGGTGGGCGAGATCGCGTGGGGCGTCGCCGTAGGCTGGGCGATGCTGCGCCTTCGCCGATGGGTCAAGGACCCCAGCGTCGAGATCCTGCTCTCGGTCCTGACCCCTTTCGCCGCCTTCCTGCCGCCCCAGCACCTGGGCGGTTCGGGGGTGCTCGCCACGGTCGCCACCGGCCTCTATTTCAGCTGGAACGGCCCCCGGCTGATCAGCGCCGCCACCCGCCTTCAGGGCATCTTCTTCTGGAACTTCCTCACCTATCTGATCGAGGGCATGGTTTTCCTGATCACCGGCCTTCAGGCGCGGGGCCTGATCGCGGGTATCGGCGCGCTGCCCAGGGCCGATCTGATGATCGCCGCGGCCATGATCAGCGCCGTGGTGATCGTCTCCCGCTTCGTATGGGTCTATCCGGCCACCTATCTGCCGCGATGGCTGATCCCCGGTCTGGCGAAAAGGGACCCGATCCCGCCCTGGCAGACCACCTTCGTGATCGGTTTCACCGGCATCCGCGGCATCGTCTCCCTGGCCGCCGCCCTGGCCATTCCGGCAACGATGGCCAACGGCGCGCCGTTTCCCTATCGCGACCTGACGATCTTCATCGCTTTCTCGGTGATCCTCGTCACCCTGGTCGGACAGGGCCTGCTGTTGCCGATGGTGATCCACGCCGTGGGTCTGGCCAAGGCCGGGCGACGCGAGCGGGCCGAGGCCCGGATCGAAGAGCTCGACGCCCGCCGCCTGGCGATCCAGGCCGCCATGGAGCGGCTCGACCGGGCCGAGGGGGAGGGCGGCCTTCCCGACGGTGTGGGCTCCGCCCTGCGCGCCCGCAATCTCGCGCGCCTGGAGCGCCTCGAACATCTGACGGGCGACCGCGAGCCGGCCGACGCCTTCGCCCGGGTCGGCGACGAGATCGAGGCCATGCTGGTCGAGGCCGAGCGCCGCTTCATCAACGACCTCCACGACCGCGGCGAACTCAAGGACGAGGCCCGCCGCCGCATCGAGCGCGAACTCGACCTGCGCGAGGCCCACCTGGACAACGCCCGCGCCGACGACTGAGGCGCTCCGTGCGCTTTCTACCTCACCTTCGCAAAACAGGCGCAGATTTCGCTCACATAGAGCTCCGGTTGCTCCCAGGCCGCGAAGTGGCCGCCCTTCTCCATCTCGCCCCAGTGGATGATGTTGCTCATCACCTTTTCGCCCCAGCGGCGCGAGGCGCGGAAGATTTCCTTTGGATAGATGCTGACCCCGACCGGCAGGTCGAGCTTGGTCGAGCCGAAGCTGCCGAAGCTCTCCCAGTACAGCCGGGCCGATGAGGCGCCGGTTCCGGGCAGCCAATACAGCATGATGTTGTCGAGCATCTCATCCTGGCTCAGGGCGTCTTCCGGCGCGCCCTGGTTGTCGGTCCAGGCCCACAACTTCTCGTAGATCCAGGCGGCCTGACCGGCGGGCGAATCTACCAGGCCATAGCCTACCGACTGCGGCCGGGTGGCCTGCAGCTTGGAATAGCCGCTGTCCTTGTCCTGATAATATTGCAGGCCGGCCAGATAGCCCTTCTCGGCCTCGGTCAGGTCGCCCATCTGGTCCGGCCCGGGAAACACCAGCGGCATGTTGACATGAATCGCCAGGCAGCCCGGCGGACGGATTACCCCGATCGCCGTGGTCACCGCCGAGCCCCAGTCGCCACCCTGCGCCACCCACCTGTCATAGCCCAGACGCGCCATCAGCTGGATCCAGGCGCCGGCGATCTTGGGAACGCCCCAGCCATTGGTCGCCGGCTTGTCGGAAAAGCCGTATCCGGGCAGGGAGGGCGCGATGACGTGGAAGGCATCCTCGGCCTTGCCGCCGTGGGCGGTCGGATCGGTCAGCGGGCCGATCACCTTCATGAACTCCATCACCGAGCCCGGCCAGCCGTGGGTGACCAGCAGCGGCATGGCCTCCGGATGCTTCGAGCGCACGTGCAGGAAGTGGATGCCCAGGCCGTCGATCTCGGTCTTGTACTGGCCAAGGGCGTTCAGTCGCGCCTCGGCCCGTCGCCAGTCGTAGCCGTTACGCCAATGGGCGCAAAGCGCCTGGACCTTGGCCAGGGGCGAGCCCTGCGTCCAGTCGTCGACCGTCTCCTTGTCCGGCCAGCGGGTCTGGTCCAGGCGCCGGTTCAACTCATCGAGCTCGGCCTGCGGAATCGCCAGGGTGAAGGGGGTGATCGCGTCGCTCATCAGGGCGTGTCCTCGAAGGATTGTGTTTCCTGGGACCCTGGCATTGGAGCACGGCGGGGCGCAATCGCCAGTGGGTGAATTCGAGTCTCAGCGCGGTGTTTTCGCCAGTGTGGCCAATTCCGCCCCGGCCCCTTAGGATCGATCCGATCGGACCCAGCCACGGGAGATGGGATGGACTCTCCCAAGTCTGAGCAGCCAAGCGCTAGCCAATATGGCCCGGCACGCCGACCTCCATGGTCCATCTACGTGGCCGGCGCGGTTCTGGTGATCGTTGTCATCGCCGCCGCCGCCGTTGAGATCGCGCCTCGCCCGGTCGCCGCGTCCCTGATCAGGGACTGGCTGAAGGCCAGGGGCGCCCGCGGGACGATCACCGTCACGACCCTCACCGACCGGGGCATGACGGCCGGGCTGATCGTCGGAGATCCCCGCGACCCCGATCTCTCGATCGATCGGGTGGAGATCGCCTACGCCTTGACGGGGCCGTGGAACGGCCAGGACCTGGGCGTCACACCGCGCTCGGTGCGGCTGGTCCGGCCGCGCCTCAAACTGCGGCTGGTGAACGGCGCGCCTGACTTCGGGGCGTTGAGCGGCGTCGTGCGGTGGGTTCAGGCTCAACCTCCGTCGAGCCAGCCCTTGCCCGACCTGACGATCGACGATGGCCGGGTGGTGTTGCTGGCTCCTGGCGGGGTTTTGCGCGTCGATGGGCTCGGGATGTTCAGTTCCCGGCGCTCCGGGGCGCTGACGGGCCGTATCCAAGGGTTTCGCCAAGTATCGGGGGGCGTCGTCCTGACCAGCGCCGGCGGTCCGATTCAGTTGAACGGCGACGGGCGGCGCGTCACCGGCCACCTCGGCCTAGGCCCCACCACCGCCGTCGCAGGCGACCGGCGGCTGGAGGTCGCGGCCCTGGACCTTACCCTCGACCTACCTTCGCCGGACGCCTCCGGCCGGTGGCGCGGGCCTATGCGCCTCGATTTGACGACGGCCGGCGCCAAGGCCGCCACCGGGTCCGGCGCCGCCGACCACGGAAACCTGGGCGCCCATCTCTCGGGTTCGCTCGACGCCAGCACCGAGCGCCAGAGCTTCACCGGCGCTGGCGCGGTCGATGGCGCACTGGTCACGGTGACGGGTTCGACGCTGGGGGGCCGCGACGTGGTTGCCGCCGTGAGCTTGCCCACCATTTCCCTGTCGCATGACGCCAAGACGATCTCGACTCGCGCCAATGGCGAAGCCCGGCTTTCCATGGGCCGCCTGGTGACGAACGGCGTGGCCGCCTCCGATCTCTCAATCCGAGCGACGATCGCCAAGGGTTGGCTGCTCATGCCAAACGGCGCGAACCCGGATGGCGGCGCCAGCCTCGTCGGGCAGGTCATGGGGCGCGGCGGCGTCACCCCGGCCGAGATCTCGCGGATTGTGGCGACCCTGCCTCTGGTATCGGGCGAACGGCCATATGCTGCGCCTCTGGCCGTTGCTCTAAGGAATTTCAAGGTGTTGGCGGCGAATCTAAAACTTGATGTCGCTGGTGGCCGGGCACGTCTGGTGCTGGCGGGCCCGGCGCGCATCGACACAGCCTCCGGCGCCCGCCTTACGCTTTCCGGACAAGGCGCTTTCACGCCCGGCCCGGCCTGGCTCGCGACAGGTTCGGCCAATCTTGCTTTGGAGGGCGGCGGCCTGCCGACGTTCACGCTGGCCGCCGACAACGCACGGGCGACACCGGTCGAGGCTCAGGCCCATGTGGCCATTCAAGCCCGGTTCACGTCGGGGCCGATAGAGGATGCCGCCATGAACCTCCAGGGTCATCTGCGCGCCGCTTCCGGCCATGTCCGCCTTGATCTGGACGACTGCGGCCTGTTCAGCGCGCGTCGCCTGGGTTCCGCTGACCAGGCCGTGGACGCTGTCTCCCTGCGCCTTTGCCCGGGCGCCGGTCCGCTGGTCGACGCCGCCGCCGCCGGCTGGGCGGCCCGAGGTCGGATCGAGGCTCTGAGAGGCGACGCCAAGGGACCCGCCGTCGGTGTGCGCGACACTGACATCGCGTTCGACATAAGGGGATCATCCACGGGACCCCGGACCGCCGACATAAGCCTGATCCGGGCGAGCCTGCTCGATCAATCCAGTCCCAGCCGCTTCGCGCCGCTTGGCGTTTCCGGCGCCCTCGCTCTTGATCACGACGTCTGGCGAGGCGATCTGACCATCGCCGGTTCCAAGGGGCGCCGTCTTGGAAAAATCAAGCTGAATCAAGCGCAAACGGACGGATCTGGCCGGGTCGATATCGATATCGACGGCCTGGACTTCGCGCCGGGCCAAAGCCAGCCGACCGATCTGACACCCCTGGCCGCATCGGTCCGCGACACCTCGGGCCACCTGGGGTTCACCGGTTGGCTGAGTTGGACAGGTAAGGGCGAGGTCGCCAGCGGCGGCGAACTGAACGCT
>JANYFU010000357.1 GCA_025359665.1 Caulobacteraceae bacterium | reverse complement strand
CGCTGACGGTAACCAGCGACTTCGTCGACGGCGTGGCCGGGGTCGGCAACAGCTTCAATCCGCGCACCGGGGTCTCGGGAACCGGCCAGATCCTGGCTCAAGGCGGGACGGGGATCGCCATACTGGGCGCCAACGGCACGGTGGTGACGGGCGGCACAACGTCCAACGCCACCATCAGTTTCGGCAGTTACACCCCTGGTCAGACCGTGACCGTCAGCTTCACCATCGAGAACACCGGCGGCGCGAACGCCACCCTGCTGCGCGGGGCCATCGAGACCGCCATCAACGGCGCCTCGATCACCAACACCGGGCTGACCGGAACCGGCGTCACCGCCCAGAACTTCGGGCCGATCGCCGGCGGGGCGCAGAGCACGACCTACAGCATTACCTTCGACACGTCGAAGGTCTCCAATTACAGCCAGCAGTTCGTCATCCAGAGCGAATACGCCAATGTCGCCCCGGTGACGGTGACCCTGGTCGGGTCAGGCTTTCACCAGGCCAGCCCGACGATCGCCGCGCCGCAACAGGCAAATTTCGGCAATGTCCACGTCGGGGCGTCCGTCTCACCGATCGCACTGAGCGTCACCAACGCCTCGCCAACCGACGGCAAGTCGGAAAAGCTCGACGCCTCGATCGGCGGAGGTACGAACGGCGTCTCCGCCAGCGGCTCGTTCTCGCTGCTGGCGGCGGGCGCCACCAACAGCAGCGCGCTGCAGGTCGGGATCAGCACGGCCACGGCCGGGTCGAAGAGCGGCACGGCCACCCTCACCCTGCAATCGGATGGGTCCGGCACAAGTGGCCTTGGCGTCAGCAACCTGCTGTCGCAGACCGTCAACGTGACCGGCGGAGTCTATCGGCTGGCCAGCCCGACGGTGAGCACCCACACCCTCGTCTTGGCGGCGCGGGTCGGCGATCATCCGGCGCCAGGCCTGCTGACCATCGGCAACGGCGACGCAGCCGACGGCTACAGCGAAAAGCTGGCCTATCTGGTCGGCGTGCTGCCGGGCGGCTTCACCGGCTACGACCCCAACGCCGGGGCGGCCCTGGCCGGGGGAGCCGCTGATGGCATTCAGATCAGTTTGAACACCGCCGTAGCCGGGAGCTATTCGGGAGCGGTGGGGCTCGGGCTGGTCTCGACCGGGGTCGGCACAAGCTATCTGGCTGACACCGCCCTCGCCGGCCAGAGCGTGAATCTGAGCGGCGCGGTCTACGCCTATGCCGCGCCGTCATTCAGCACGGGTTCGCTCAACTTCGGCGTCGTGCATGTGGGCGACAGCGTGGCGACTCAGGGCGTCACGATCACCAACGCCGCCACGGGCGCCCTGGTCGACAGCCTGACCGGCAGTTTCGGCGCGGCCACCGGCCCGTTCACCGGCGGCGCCTCGCTGGGCGCGGGCCTGGCGTCGGGCGTCGGCCAGACGGTGAATTTCGGGCTGAATACGACGGCGGCCGGCGTGTTCAGCGGAACCTCGGCGCTGAACTTGTTCAGCCACGACGCGGCCCAGTCCGACTATCAGTTCGTCGCGCCGCCGATCATCCTGACCGGCACGGTCGACAACTATGCGACGGCGGCCTGGTCGCTGGTCTCCGGTGCCGGAGCCCTCACGCAGAACGGGAACAGTTGGACGCTGGACCTGGGCCAGGTGGCGCTCGGATCGGCGGCCGATGTCGTCGACCTGGGGGCGCTGAACGGCGCCGCGGGCGTCGCCGATCTGCTTGCGGGCAGCTTCACGATCAGTGGGTCCAGCGCCTTCACCAACAGCGGTTTCGCCGCCTTCTCGGGCCTGGGGGCCGGCCAGGCCGACACCGCGCCGATCGTCATTCTCAACACCAGCCAGACCGGGAGCTTCAGCGAGACGATCACCCTGTCGGGCACAGGGTCGAACGCGGGGGGCTACAGCGGCGGCGTCGCCGCCCAGACCCTGACCATCACCGGCACGGTGCTGGCGGGCCGGGTGGTCCCCAACGGCGTGACCAGCACCGGGGTGGTCGTCAGCGCCGGCTCGACGCTCGATGTCCAGACCGGCGGCAAGGCCGTGGCCACCAGCGACGCCGGCCTGGTGTTCGTCGAGTTCGGCGGCGCCACCAGCACGACGACGGTGACCAGCGGTGGCGAGGAACGGGTGCTGTTCGGCGGACTGACATCGGGAACGGTGGTCGGCGCCGGCGGCTCGTCGACCGTCTACGGCAGCGCGGCGAAGTCGGTGATCAACAGCAGCGGCGTCGAGAACGTCCAGGCCGGCGGAACGGCGGTCGGCACCGTGATCAATTCCGGCGGTGTGGAACAGGTCGCCTCGGGCGGCTTCGTCAACAGCGCGACCGTCCTCAAGGGTGGCCACCTGACAGGACCCGCGACGATCAGCGGAACCCTGACCGTCAATGCCGGCGCGGTGGTTTCTGGCGGGACGATTGTCAGCGGCGGGATCGAGGTGTTCTTCGCTGGCGGATCGCAAACGGTGAGCATCGATTCGGGCGGGATCCTCGAACGCAACGGCCTGACCGTGAAGAGCGGCGCGATCCTGTCCGCGGCGCCGGTCGCCGTGACGACAGTCTTCAGCGGAGCAACCCTGGCGAGCGGGGCCGGCCTTGACCTGGCCGGGACCAAGGTCTCCAGCGGCGGAACCGTTCAGGTGGCGTCGGGCGGCTTGGCCGCGACCACGACTGTGTCCTCCGGCGGCGTCATGTTGGTCTCCGCCGGCGGCGTGGCGTCCGGCGCGACGGTGTCGGCCGGGGCGACGCTTTCGGGACCGGGGGTTCTGAAGGGCGCGATAATCGACCGCGGCCAGGTGTCCGGAGCCGTTCTGCAAGGGACCCTTGCCATCTCCGCCGGCGCCACGGAGTCGGGGGGAACCATTTCCAGCGGCGGGATCGAGACGGTCTCATCCGGCGGGACCGCGAGCGCGACCACCGTTTTGTCAGGCGGCAAGGTGGCCGTTCTTGCGGGCGGGACGACCGTGGCCACGGTGGTGGCCAGCGGCGGCCTGGAGACTCTGGTTGCAGGGGCCACGGCCAGCGCCGCCACGGTGTTGTCGGGCGGAACGGTGAGTGGCGCGGGGTCCCTGTCGGGCCTGACCACCGACTCCGGCGCGATCACCAGCGCGACGGTCG
>JANYFU010000343.1 GCA_025359665.1 Caulobacteraceae bacterium | reverse complement strand
ACTACCAGTCGCTCCAGCATGGCAAGATCACCAGCATCTACCAGGAACTGCGCGTCTCGGGTAAGTTCAACGGCAAGGGCTCATGGACCGTCGGCGGCAACTATCAGCATGACGACACCTGGGATCAGTTCCTGCAGACCTACAACGCCTCGACGGCCAGCCCAACATTGTTCCTCTATGATCCCCAGCAACCGTTCAGCACGGCCTTCGGCCTGCCGCTGGGTCCGACCAAGCCCACCGATGTCCAGACCAACAATACCTATGCCGCATTCGGACACGTCGAATATCCGATTCTGCAGAACCTCACCATCCTAGGCGGCGTGCGCTACACCGAGGCCGACAAGCTGGGCGGGGTGTGCGGCAACGACGGTGGCGATGGCACCTGGGCCAATGTGGCGTTCCTGTTGCAGACTTTCGAAGGCAGTACGAAGCCGGTACTTTCGCCGGCCGGCAGTTGCGCCTCAACCGGTAACGCGGCCCAAAACTTCAATTCGCCGCCAAACGGGGGTCTGTTCTACGCGACGCTGAATCAGAACAACGTGGCCTGGCAGGCGGGCGTGAACTGGAAGCCTCTCGCCGACACCCTGCTCTATGTGAACATCAGCCAAGGCTACAAGGGCGGCTCGTTCCCGACGGTGGCGCTGGCGACGATCCAGCAGATCAATCCTGTTGTTCAGGAAAGCCTGCTGTCCTATGAAGTCGGCGTCAAGACGGCCCTGCTCAACAAGCAGCTTCAGGTGAACGCTGCCGGCTTCTACTACGACTACAGCAACAAGCAGATCCTGGGCTCGGTCTCCGACGTTCTGTTCGGCGCCCTTCCCTCACTGGTCAATGTTCCGCAGTCGCACGTGATCGGTTTCGAAGTTTCCGGCGTCTATGCGCCTGATTGGCTCCGTGGACTGACGATCACCCCGGCGCTCAGCTACCAGTACAGCCGGGTTGATACATCTTCCAAAACGAAGTGTGACGGCTCCGCGACCGACGGGTTCTCACCGCCTGGAGGTCAGAAGAACCCGGCCCTGCCGGGCTACATCACTTGCATTCCCGGTCACTACTACAACTTCGACCCCTACAGCGAATACGCGGACTTCACTCACGAAGCCTTCCCGTCCGCTCCGGCCTGGCAGGGATCAGTGGATGGCGAATATGACTGGGTCGTCCACAACGACTTCAAGATGTATTTCGGCGGGGCGATCAGCTTCGTCTCGTCGACCAACACCGGTTTCGTCAACCGCTCGCCAACCCCGGCCTTTTACGCTGGAGCGACCCCGTTGCCCGGTTACGACCCCGCGACGCAGAAGTTCACTTACCTGACCTGCGGCGGAGCCACGTCGGCGACTCCGGTCGGCCCCTGCGCGACCAACCACCCCAACGATCCGCTGGCCGTGCCCGGCTATGTGCTGGTCGATCTGCGTCTGGGCGTCTCGCACGGCAATTGGAGCTTCCAGGTCTGGGGCCGCAACATCACCAACAAGTGGTATTGGACCGGCGCCTACCACGTGAACGACGTGCTGCTCCGCTACACCGGCATGCCCTCAACCTACGGCGCGACCTTCAACTACAAGTTCCGCTGAATACGCTTGGCGCGGGCTTCGGCCCGCGCCATCCTCTCGATCGAGGCCGGGCGAGGCGAAAGTCTCTCCCGGCCTCTTTTCGTTTTACGCTATAAGCTGGCCTGCACCGTCGGAGACGCGCCATGCCCAACGCCGCCTTGATGGAACGCCGTAATCGCGCGTTGGGGGCCGGGACGCCGCTGTTCTACCGTCAACCCTTGCACATCGTGCGCGGCGAAGGTGTCCATCTGTTTGACGCCGACGGCCGACGCTATGTCGACATGTATAACAATGTGCCCTGCGTTGGACACGCCCACCCTCGCGTGGTCGAGGCGATGGCCAGGCAACAGGCCACCCTCAACGTCCACAGCCGCTATCTGCACGAGGGGATCGTGGCTTTCGCCGAGCGTCTGGCCGCCCTGCATGGCCCGGCTATCGAAAGCGTGGTGTTCAGCTGCAGCGGCACCGAGGCCAATGAGATCGCCCTGCGCATGGCCCGCTTCGCCACCGGCCGGCGGGGAATTCTCTGCACCGACGCCACCTATCATGGCAACAACGACCTGGTCGGAAGCCTGAGCGGTCTCGGTGGCCGCGAGGTGACGCATCCCGATGTCGCGGCCTTCGCCTTTCCCCAGGCCTTTCGGCCTATTGCACCCGGCCTGACCGGCGAGGCTCTGACCGACGCCTACCTGGAAAGCCTTGAAAGTGCGATCCAAAGGCTGGAGGCGTCCGGCGCGGGTG
Organism: Caulobacteraceae bacterium; assembly: GCA_025359665.1. Classification (GTDB taxonomy): domain Bacteria; phylum Pseudomonadota; class Alphaproteobacteria; order Caulobacterales; family Caulobacteraceae; genus Acaudatibacter. The sequence goes on along the minus strand of JANYFU010000343.1, from coordinate 3,827 downwards.
TCGCCGCCCTGATCGTCTGTTCAATTTTCGCCAACGAAGGCCTGCCCGACGTCCCGCCAGGCTTCATGGCCCGCGCCGCCGAACGGGTGCGCGCCGCCGGCGGTCTGGTGATCGCCGACGAGGTTCAGGCCGGCTATAGCCGCTGTGGTCAATGGTGGGGCTATGGCGTCACCGGCTTCACCCCCGACATCGTCGTCACCGGCAAGCCGATGGGCGCCGGCCTGCCGCTCGCCGCCACCGCCGCCAGCCGCGCTCTGGTGGAGACCTTCAGGCGAAACACGCGCTATTTCAATACCTTCGCCTCCAGCCCGTTACAGGCGGCGGTGGGCATGGCGGTGCTGGATGTGATCGAGGATGAGGGGTTGATTGAAAACGCCGCCACCGTGGGGCCGGCGCTGAAAGCCGCGCTCGAGGGTCGAAAGCATCGCTGGAACGCGATCGGAGACGTCCGGGGCGTGGGCCTGTTCATCGGTGTCGAAATGGTCGACGCCGATGGCCGGCCCGATGGTGAACAGGCGGTGGAGGTGGTCAACCGGCTGAAGGATCTGGGCTTACTGACCAGCAACGCCGGCGCCCATGGCAATGTGGTCAAAGTCCGGCCGCCGCTGGTGTTCTCACAGGATGACGCCGACGCCTTCCTGTTCGCCTTCGACGCGGTGGTCGACGGCCTCCGTGGATAACGTCTCTGCCGCTGAGCGCTATCTGCCCACGGCTCGGGAGGCGGTCAGGCACTTTCCCATCGAGGCCCGCGACCTGACGCCGGTGTGGATTTCGGAGAATGTCACCTTCCGCGTCACCGATGATCTGGACGGCGGCGCCTATGTGCTCAGGTTGCATCGGCCCGGCTACCACGACTTGGACGCGCTCCATTCCGAGCGGGACTGGACCGGCGCCTTGGTCGCGGCCGGGATCGGCGCGCCGGTCGGTCTCAGGACGCGAAACGGGGCATGGTTCGTCCCTGTCGACATACCGGAAACCCGGGAGACCCGCTATGCGGGCCTGACCCGCTGGACCGAGGGGGAAGTTCTCTCCGATCTGCTGGAGTGCGGGGCAGGAACCGAGCTCCGGTGGTTCCATCTGCTGGGCGCCGCGATCGCGGCTCTGCACAATCAGGCCGGGGCCTGGAACCCGCCGATCGGCTTCACCCGCCACGCCCTGGACACCGACGGCCTGATGGGTGAGGCCCCGTGGTGGGGCAGGTTCTGGGAAAGCCCGCTGCTGTCCGTCTCGGAACAGTCACTCGCCCTGGCCGCCCGGTTCAAGATCGCCGCCGCCCTGGACCGCCTGGGAAGGGATCGATCGATCTTCAGCCTGATCCATGCCGACCTGCACCCGGGCAACGTCCTGGTGTCCGGCGACCGGCTGGCCGTGATCGATTTCGACGACGCGGCCTTCGGCTGGCACGCCTACGACCTGGCGGTGGCGATCTTCCACCTCCAGGTCGAGCCAAACTTTGTGCAGGCCCAGGTCGCGCTCCTGGCCGGCTACCGCTCGGCGCGCGCCTTGAGCGCCGAGACCGAGGCCCTGATCCCGATGTTCCTGCTGATCCGGGGCCTCGCCGTGATCGGCTGGCTGACCCAGCGCCCAGAGCACGACCCCGCGCCGTTCCTGACCTCGATGAAGGCCTTGATCCTCACCCAATGCCAAGAATTGCGCTGATGGCTTCTTAAATGCGATAATCCCGGGAGCAGGGGGAAAGCGAATGGTCACTATGCTGCGCGCGCCGACGCGCGAATACAGCTCTGTTCTGATGGACAGCCACCGCTGGGACGACTTCCGGCCGAGGCAGGATGACATCATCGTCGCCACCTATCCCAAGTGCGGCACCACCTGGACTCAACGGATCGTCGATCTGCTGGTGTTCCAGTCCCCCGACCCCAGGCCGTTCGGCCAGACTTCGCCCTGGCTCGACGCCAAGATCTTTGGGCCGATAGAGCGGGATCTGGAGACTCTGGCCGCCCAGGGTCATCGACGGTTCGTCAAGACTCATCTGCCCTATGATAGCTTGCCCATCTATGAGGGCGTAAAGATGATCCATGTGGTGCGTGATGGGCGCGACGCCTGCATGTCGATGCACAATCACATGCGCGGTTTTCGCCCCGAAATGCTGGCCGCGATGGCGGCCATAGCCGTGGCGGAAGGAACCGCCGGCGAACGTCCGCCGGAGACGCCCGAAGACCCGCGCGAACACTATCTGCAATGGATATCGCAGGCTCGGTCCGGCGCGCGCGCCGGCGGCGACCTGTCGTTTTTCGACTTCGAGAACACCTACTGGTCCCGGCGCGACCTGCCGGATGTTCTGTTCGTCCACTTCAATGACCTCAAGGCCGATCTGGCTGGTGAGATGCGCCGGATCTCGACCTTTCTCGGGATCGATACGCCGGAGAGCCTGATGCCCGAACTGGCCCGGGCGGCCGAGTTCGAGACCATGAAGCGCCAGGGCGGCGAGATGCTGCCCGAACTGGCCATGGCCTTCGACCGTGGCGCCGACCGGTTCATCAACAAGGGCGTCAACGGTCGCTGGAGCGATATTCTAAGCGATACCGACCTGGAACCCTACCACGCCCTGGCGGCCGCCAGCTTCTCGCCCGACCAGGCCCGCTGGATCGAGCACGGCCGCCTGGTCGCGGGCGATCCGCGCCTCCTCGACTGACGATGACGAAAAGCCCGCGAGTATGAACTACGGTTTTTGACGTCACGCCGCCACGGCCATCCGCGTTGCCTGGTCGATCGCCCGCTTGGCGTCGAGTTCCAGGGCCTCGAACGCGCCGCCCACCAGGCTGGCCTTGACCCCGTCGGCCACCAGCGAATCGTACAGCGTCCGCAGAGGTTCCTGGCCGGCGCAGACGATCACCGTATCGACCTCGAACAGGCGATCCTCGCCGCCGACCCGGGCATGCAGCCCGGCGTCGTCGATGTGCAGATATTCGACCGCGCCGACCATCCGCACGCCGCGCCGCTGCAGGGTGGCCCGGTGGGTCCAGCCGGTGGTTTTGCCGAGGCTTTTGCCCAGAGAGTCCGCCTTGCGCTGCATTAGCGTCACCTCGCGGCCGGACGTCGCTACTTGCGAGACCACGCCGGTGACGCCGCCGCGCGGATGGTTCTTGAAGTCGATGCCCCATTCCCTGGCGAACACATCGATGTCCATGGCGCCCGACGGTCCCGAATGGGTGATCAGCTCGGCCACGTCGAAGCCGATGCCACCCGCGCCCATGATCGCCACCCGCCGGCCGATCTCGCGGCGGCCCATGATGGCGTCGATATAGCTGATCACCTTGGGGTGATCGATGCCCGGCACGTCGGGCTGGCGCGGCGCGATGCCGGTGGCGACCACCACCTCATCGAAACCCTCGGCCTTCAGCGCCGCGGCGTCGGCGCGGGTGTCGAGGCGAAGCTCGATCCCCAGCACCGCGATCATCCGCCGGTAATAGCGGAGGGTCTCCTCGAACTCTTCCTTGCCGGGAATGCGCTTGGCCAGATTGAACTGTCCGCCGATCTCGGAGGCGGCCTCGAACAGGGTGACTTTATGGCCGCGCTGGGCGGCGGTCACCGCATAGCTGAGGCCCGCCGGTCCGGCCCCGACCACGGCCAGCCGCCTCGCATGGGCAGTGGGCGCATAGATCAGTTCGGTCTCGTTGCAGGCGCGGGGATTGACCAGGCAGCTGGTCAGCTTGCCGGTGAAGGTGTGGTCGAGGCAGGCCTGGTTGCAGGCGATGCAGGTGTTGATCTCGTCCTCGCGGCCCTCCAGCGCCTTCTTCACCAGGTCGGGATCGGCCAGCATCGGCCGGGCCATCGAGACCAGGTCGGCGTCGCCGCGCGCCAGCACC
>JANYFU010000536.1 GCA_025359665.1 Caulobacteraceae bacterium | reverse complement strand
ACCAGCGACAATGGCGGCGCGGGCTACATCGGCCTGCCGAACATCAACAAGCCGTATCGGGGCTGGAAGGCGACGTTCTTCGAGGGTGGTATTCACTCGCCCTATTTCATGCGTTGGCCGGGAGTGATTCCGGCCGGATCCAACTTCAGATATCCGGTGGCCCACGTAGACATCTTCCCAACCGCCGCTGCGGCGGCGGGGGCGGCGATTCCATCAAATCTCAAACTGGACGGGGTCAACCTGTTGCCGTTCGTCACCGGCAAGGCGCCGGGCCGGCCGCACCAGACGCTCTATTGGCGCTCGGGCCAATACAAGGTGGTGCTGGACGGCGACTGGAAACTGCAGAGCAGCGACGCGCTGAAGAAGGTCTGGCTTTACAATCTGGCGGCCGATCCCACCGAACGGCACGACCTCTCCACCAGCCAGCCCGAGAAGCTGAAGGCGATGCAAATCCTGCTCGCCCAGCAGGACGCCGGCATGGCCAGGCCACTATGGCCATCGCTGCTGCAAGGCCCGATCTTCGTCGACCACCCCTCGGGCCAGCCGCAGAAGAAGGGCCAGGAATACATCGTGTGGGATAATTAGGGATGAACGCCCCAGTCGACCCCGAATTGATGCAGGCGGCCAACGAACGTCCCAACGAAAGCTCGGACAGCGAGGTGATCGCCGCGGCCTTGCCGGCGCCGGCGGGCGCCGACGACTTCGGCGCCTGGCTGGTTAGCCGTTCCGGTCGGCTTCCGGAAGATTTCGAACCTGAGTTCTGAGGTGCTCGCCTGGCGCGACCGTTCTGAACTTTGCCCAGACGTCAGACGTTGGAAAATCAAAGCTGAGAATCAACCCTAAGCTGAAATTGGCGCCTTGCCCTCTGCGGCTTCCAACTCCGCAAGATACCGAAGGCGCTGGCCCTCCGTCAGGCCAGGGGATTGCCCTGATTCCCAAAGAGACTTGAGCGCCTCGTCACTGATGTAATCCAGCAGGAATGGCGCCACTGACTTGGTCAGCACACCGGCTATCTCACCAACGATCATTTCTGGATCAGTTGACGCCTCAACGGTCCACCATTTGTCCTGAGCGCCTGGCAAAAACCCTCCGAGACGCCGCCGCAGTTGGGCATCTACTGAGCCAGCTTTGGACGCGTCAGGCCGCCAATCTTCAAGGAGTCGACCGCTGATGACACCCGCATTCAAGGTAAAGCGGATCGAATCGCGGCTGCTGGGCTGGCTTCGCTGGAACTCGATGATAGCGGTGTTGCCGCCGACGCTATGCCTGAAAGCCATCCTTCGCTTAACGAAGCGGGCGGGCTTCAGCGCAATCGCAACTCCATCGACGATTTTCTTGAAGTGCTGCTCGACAACGTTCGAGGCCATATCGTCACCCAAGTGAAGGTGACGAATACTATAGAAGCCTGAATGCTCGGAAGCCACCCCCGGAGGCGATTCGGAAGGCGCTTAGGGCAGAAGGAAGCAGTATTCGATCCCTTTGCCGCGCGACATCAGGATTCGTGATCGCGCTCGCTTCAAAGCGACGTCCATGCATGCTTGCACGATCAATACGGTCCCACACACCTCGGTCGTACCGGCGCCCAATCGACTGGTCCGCCTGATGACGGATCGCCACCGACGGTCTGTTCTCGACGCGGCGGTAAAGCGTTATGCTGTTTCCATGGAACAAGGCCGCATCTCAATCGATCCGGACATCATGGGCGGAAGAGCCTGCATCGCCGGAACCCGTGTGCCCGTGCACATCATCCTCGGCCACCTGGGGGCGGGTGCCACGACGGCCGAACTGCTGGCGGGTTATCCCTTCCTGAACGAAGCCGATATTCGCGCGGCGATAGCCTATGCCGCCGAGCTGGTCGAACAGGAAGGCGTTGTCGCGGCGTGACGAACGAGGGCCGGCCCGGGCTCTTGTTTGATGAATGCGAGACCTCAACCTCCGGCGATCACCGCGACGCCCAGGAAACCCTGCATTGCGGAGTCGGCCGTCACCAGGGTCATGCCCCGACCGCGCGCCTGGGCGATGATCAGTCGGTCGAACGGGTCGGCGTGGGCCCAATCCATGTCTCCGGCGGCTTCGCAATCGTCGCCTGACGCCGGAACCTCCACGAAGCTGTTGGTGCGGATCGCGGCCAGCGGGGAGCCGGTGAAGGCCAGCTTGCCGAGCCGCCTCTTGATCGCGATCTCCCAGATCGAGGCGGCGCTGACGTAAATTCGGTTGGCGGGGGCGGCGATGACGCGCCTGGCCGCCTCGCCCAGACGTGGCGAGCGCGCGTCCCACCACAGGAAAACATGCGTATCGAGCAAGATATCCATGGCCGCGTCGGGTCTCAGGCGCCCCTCTCAGGCGCCATTGAACAGGGCC
>JANYFU010000240.1 GCA_025359665.1 Caulobacteraceae bacterium | reverse complement strand
TGCCCGGATGAAAGCCCAGCACGCCGGCGAAGCCCCGGTCGCGAACTTCCACCGCGAACACGCCTTCACGCCGGGCGTCGCAGTTAGCCATGCGTTCGATGAAGTCTTCGGCGGCGCCGTCCGGGAATCGGTGCGGAATGGAGGTGGTCATGCGCGCGATTTCCGCGTCGTTCACCAGCCGCGTCAGGCAAGGCGCGTCTTCGAGGCTCAGCGCGCGCAGAGCCAGGCGCGATGTCTGAAGGGTGGGCCAGGGCGTGGCGTCAGCCATGAGTCTCTTCTCCTCCCAGTGGCGCCGGGTCGAGCCGGGGGCCAAAAATGAAAACGGGGAAACCGGGCGCTCCGGTTTCCCCGCTTCAAGGGAGTTCTGATCCGGATCGCTGTTTTGGGGCGCGATCCGACAAGAGAGAGGCGGATCGCCTATTCGGCGGCGAGGGCGACCTCGGCCGGCACGATAATGTTCACATAGGTCCGGTCGTTCTTCTTGGTGGTGAACTTCACCGCGCCATGGGCGGTGGCGAACAGGGTGTGATCCTTGCCGATGCCGACATTCTCGCCCGGCCAATATTTGGTGCCGCGCTGGCGAATGAGGATATTGCCGGCGAGAACGGCCTCGCCGCCGAACTTCTTCACGCCCAGCCGCTGACCGGCCGAGTCACGACCGTTGCGCGAGGAGCCGCCGGATTTCTTGTGTGCCATGGTTCAGGTCTCCGAAATCTTGGGGCTAGGCTTTGGCGGTTCGGGCGGCCTTGCGCTCGGCGCGCGAGGCCCACTTGGCTTCCGCCGCTTCCTGGCTGCGGGCCAGGTTCTGGGCGCGGGCCTTAAGCACCGACAGCGGGGTCAGATCGACTTCGCCGTCCCATGCCGCTTCCATGCCGGCCCCGGCGATACCGGTGACGCGCAGCACGGTTTGCGACTGACGATGGCCTTGGGTGCGGCGATAGCCCTGACGGCGGATTTTCTTGAAAACCTTGATCTTGTCGTCCCGGCGGGTCTCGACCAGGGTGGCGCTGACCGTGGCGCCCTCGACCAGCGGCGCGCCGACGGTGACGTCCGCGCCTTCGCCGATCATCAGCACTTCCTGGAAGGCGACCTGGGCGCCCGGCTCGCCGTCGAGCTTTTCCACCACCAGCAAATCGCCGGCCTGGACCCGGTACTGTTTGCCGCCGGTCTTGATCACAGCGTACATGGTTTGAAGCCTTCGGTATCTTTGAGAGAGAGGACGCGCAAAACAACAGCGCCCGCGAAGGACCCGCGGGCGAAGGGTGGCGACGTATACTCGCGGTTCCCGATGAGTCAAGGCGGCGAGCCTGTCAAAGCGCTTCCGGCTTGGACGCCGCGCCTTTCACACCCTATCTATCGGCGCATGACCCAGATTCCCGTCACCGTCCTTACTGGCTACCTCGGCGCCGGCAAGACCACGCTTCTCAATCGCATCCTCTCGGAGGACCACGGCCAGCGCTACGCGGTGATCGTCAATGAGTTTGGCGAGATCGGCATCGACGGCGATCTGGTGGTCGGCGCCGACGAGGAGGTGTTCGAAATGAACAACGGCTGCGTCTGCTGCACGGTGCGCGGCGACCTGATCCGGGTGCTGCACGGCCTGATGAAGCGTAAGGCCAGCGCGACGCGCGGTTTCGACGCGATCATCATCGAAACCACCGGGCTGGCCGACCCCGGTCCCGTCGCCCAGACGTTTTTCGTCGACGAGGAGGTCAAGGGTAAGGCGCGGCTGGATTCGGTGACCACGGTGGTCGACGCCAAGCACGTGCTGCTGAGCCTGTCGGAAAGCCGCGAGGCCCGCGAGCAGATCGCCTTCGCCGACCAGATCGTACTCAACAAGACCGACCTGGCGTCGGAGGACGAGTTGCGGATCATCGAGGCGCGGCTTCGCCGGCTCAACCCCCTGGCCAAGATCCATCGCGCGGTGCGGTCCCAGGTCGAACTGTCGGCGGTGCTGGGGCGAGGCGGTTTCGACCTGGAGCGGATCGTCGCCCTGGAGCCGCAATTCCTCAACCCCGCCCACGGCGAGGCCGGACATGTGCATGGCGATGATTGCGACCACCACGATCATGATCACCATGGCCATGATCACGGCCATGGAGCGGGCGGCCACGCCGACCGGCTGCATGACGACGACATCAAGGGCGTGTCGTTGAGGCTCGAAAGACCGGTCGACGGGGTGCGGATGACACGCTGGTTGAACGAGCTGCTGGCGGCCCAGGGCCCGGATATTCTGCGGGCGAAAGGCATCGTCAATGTGGCCGGAGAACCGCGCCGGCTGGTGTTCCAGGCCGTGCATATGATGTTGGAGGGTGACCTTCAGCGCCCCTGGGGCGAGGACGAGACCCGCGAAAGCCGGATGGTGTTCATCGGCCGCAATCTCGACGAAGCCAAACTCAGGGCGGGTTTCGAAGCCTGCGCGGCCTGATCATTTTCCCGCTCATCCCCGCGAAAGCGGGGACCCGGTAAAACTCAGGAGAGGTTGTCTCTCGGACGATCTCTGCTCAGGCTTGGCCAGGCTGGAAAGCGCTGAAGTCCCCGCGTTCGCGGGGAATGAGCGGGGAGGGGCTTTTAGGTGACGGGCGAGAGGTTCTCGGAAATCAGGCCGATCTTGTAATAGCCGTCGCGCTGCAGTTGGTTGATCACGTCCATGAACTGGCGATAGCGGACGTGACGGTCAGCGCGGATGAAGATGCGCTCATTGGTCGGGTTGGGGACGGCCAGAGAGGCGGGCAGGTCGGTCGCCAGCGCCGCCATGGACGAGGGTCGGATCGCG
>JANYFU010000533.1 GCA_025359665.1 Caulobacteraceae bacterium | reverse complement strand
CGGGCTCTACATGGCCATGCTGAACGCCATGAGCCGCAAGAACGAGGCGTCGGTGTTCATCGAACCGGACCAGAAGCGCGAGCTGCTGACCGGCGTGTTTCGGAACTACTACCACGCCATCGGCGCCGAGAAGCTGGTCTTCGACACCAACCGGGTGTGGTGCTCGAAGATGCCGGCGCTGACCCAGCTGTTCCCGCAGGCCAAAGTGATCTGTTGCGTTCGGCACATTCCCTGGACCATGGACTCGGTCGAACGGTTGGAGCGGCGCAACGCCTTCGATCTGTCGGGCATCTTCGGCTATGACGCCGGCTCGACGGTCTACACCCGGGTCGGACGGCTGGCGGGAAGCGACGGCATGGTGGGCTATGCGCTCGATTGCCTGCGCGAGGCGTTCTACGGCGACTACGCCGACCGGATGATCATCGTCACCTACGAGGCCCTGACCAGGGATCCCGAGGGCACGCTGAAGATCATCTACGATTTTATCGGCGAGGAACCGTTCGCGCACGATTTCGACAATGTGGAATATTCGGCGGACGACTTTGACGAGAGACTGGAATCGCCGGGCCTGCATACCGTGCGTCGCAAGGTGGAGTTTATCGAACGTCCGAGTGCTGCCGCCGGAACTGTTCGTGCGGTATGAGAACGACTGTTTCTGGAGGGACGACGGGTTGAACGTGCCCGGCGTGCCGATCATTCGATACGCGGCGTGAGGCTGCAGGCTGGGGCATATATTCCCAATCGCTTGGGTTTATGATAAAGGACTTGAATGCCGACGGTTTTGAGGATCGGCGGTTTGAGAGTCGCGATCTTCCCCAACGACCATCAACCGCCTCACGTCCACGTCCAAGGGGCTGGCAAACAGGCTGTTTTCAACCTGGGGTGTCCGCTTGGACCTCCGACGTTGCGGGACAACTATGGTTTCACCACCGGCGACCTGAACCGTATTGAAGCCGCATTGACGGATGCGATGTCGGCGCTGTGTTCTGAATGGGAGCGTATTCATGGCGATCACTGATGAAGACCGGATCTCGGCCGAAGCGCGCATGACGAAGAGACTGTCGGCGCATCCCAAGGCGATCCGGGCTCGGTTTGATCGCCGTCGTTCGCGGCTGGTGATCGGCTTTGACAATGGGTTGGAACTGGCTTTCCCCCCGAGGCTTGCTCAGGGGTTGGAGACCGGAACGCCGGACGAGCTTTCGGTGATCGAGGTCAGCCCGGTGGGCGACGCGCTGTATTGGCCGGCGCTGGACGCCGACCTCCTCGTGGCGCCCCTCCTTCAAGGCGTGTTTGGTTCAAAGAACTGGATGGCCCGCCAGATGGGCGCCGTGGGGGGGCGCGCGCGTACGGCGGCGAAATCGGAGGCCGCGAGAACCAACGGTCGAAAGGGCGGGCGGCCCAAGAAGACGGCGTGATCGCCGCCGCCTAGGCGCGCCTTCGCGAAATGCGCACGGGTAGGGCGCGGGCGCCTCCGGCTGCTTCCGTCACGCGGATCAGCCCGTGGCCACCATCGCCAGCGCCGCGTAGCAGGCTGGGCATTGGAGGGTCGCCAGCCCACCGTGGCGACAGATCGGCCCCAGGGTTTCGGCGATCCAAGCCTCGCTTATTAGGCGGATATACAAGAGGCCGCCCAGAAACGCGGTGATCGGGCCGGCGACCGCCAGGGCGTCAGAACGGTAAGGGCGCTTCATTACACCACGAGGCTTTCGCTAGCCGAACGCACCCGCGCGCCGGCAATTCGCCCGTGCGCCGCTCGGGCGCGGCGCACCTTGATCCAGGTCAATGCCGCACGTCACCAGGGAGCCCACAGACCTCGCCTTGGGCCAGCATCGATGCCGCCCAGCAGATTCGGGGGCTTGATTGTCGGCCAATTCTTCCACTGCCGATGGTTCCGCGTCCGCGGGTTCTGGCGGCGCGCAAGCCCTGCTGATCGTCTCGGTTTTCGGGGCGCTGTTGTTCACGGCCGCTAACGCGGCCTCGCACGACGCTCTGTTTCGTTTTCAGGGTTGGATATTCATCATCGGCTTCCTGGCCGGGGCTGTGGCTCTGACCTACGGACTGTCGGCCGGCGCGTTTGAGCAGAGGGCCGATCGCTATTCGGACAATGTGATCAAGGCCGGCGTCATCGCCACCATGTTCTGGGGCGCGGCCGGGATGCTGGTGGGCTGCGTTATCGCCGCCCACCTGACCTGGCCGACGGTGTTCTATTTCCCCGACTATGGATTCCTCAATTTCGGGCGTATCCGGCCGCCGCACACGTCGGCGGTGATCTTCGCCTTCGGCGGCAACGCGCTGATCTGCACGTCGTTCTGGGTGGTCCAGCGCACCTGCAAGGCCAAGCTGTTCGGTGGCATGACCGCCTTGTTCGTGTTCTGGGGCTATCAGCTGTTCATCGTGCTCGCGGGCCTCGGCTATCTGGCGGGCGTCACTCAGAGCCGGGAATACGCCGAGCCGGAGTGGGTGACCGACCTTTGGCTGACGATCGTCTGGGTCGTCTATCTGGTGGTGCTTCTGGGCACCATCTGGAAGCGCAGGGAGCCGCATATCTATTTGGCCAACTGGTTCTACCTGGCCTTCATTGTCACCATCGCCATCCTGCATATCTTCAACAACCTGGCCGTGCCGGTCTCGCTGCTCCATCATCGCAGCTATTCGGTATGGTCGGGCGTGCAGAGCGCCATGGTCGAGTGGTGGTACGGCCATAACGCCGTCGGCTTCCTGCTGACCGCCGTTTTCCTGGCGATGATGTACTATTTCATCCCCAAGCGGACGCAGCTCGGAACGCCGCCGACCTGGTTTTCGAGGGACAAGGCCTGGGCGCCGTTGTCCTGGCTATTGAAGCCGCTCGGGCCGCGCGCCAGCGGGCCTTGGAGAATTTCGCGTTTTCCGGGCTCTATAACCTGATCGCCGCCCCGGCCGCGGTGCTTGGCCTGGTCAATCCGTTCGCGGCAGCGATAGCCATGTCGTCGTCGTCTCTGATCGTAACGCTCAACGCGCTGCGAATGACTCTCGTCGGATCGAAGAACACCGGAGCGCCATGGACGTCCTGATGTTTCTTGCCCCGACCTCGGTGCTGTTGGGCCTGTTGGGTCTTGCGGCGTTCTGGTGGACCGTAAAGAACGACCAGTACGACGATCCCGATGGCGACGCCGCGAATTCTCGACGACCACGAGGAAGAGGGACCTCTCTGACCTTAGCCAACTACCGCTCGTGCATCGCCTCGCTGGTTTTCCTCGCCAGGGGGGAGAGCAGGTAGTCGATGATGGTGCGGCGGCCGGTGCGGACCTCGGCGGTGACGGCCATACCGGGTACCAGGGCCTCGCGGCGGCCCTCAACCATCATGCTGTCCTTTTCCAGACTGATGCGCGCCACATAGGTCGGCGAACCGGCCGACGCGGGGGCGGGGCCAGTCGAAGGGTCCTCGGCCTGGCGGGTCGCCTGAGCGACGGCGTCGCGCATCAGTCTGGAAAAGGACAGCATGATGGTCGAAGGCCGCCGCGAGGCCCTGGTGCCCGGCATGGCCGTCACCGCCGAAGTCCGCACCGGCCGCCGCACCATCATCGACTACCTGCTCTCCCCCCTGGCGAGGAAAACCAGCGAGGCGATG
>JANYFU010000167.1 GCA_025359665.1 Caulobacteraceae bacterium | reverse complement strand
GTCGCGGTTGGTGGCGGCGATTACACGGACATTGGGCTTTCGGCCGGTCTTTGGATTGATCGCCGGCTCCGCGCCATCGAACACCCGCAGCAGCCGGGTCTGGGCGTCCAGCGGCATATCGCCGATCTCATCGAGAAACAGCGTGCCGCCGTCGGCTTCGACCAGGCGGCCCACTTCGCCGTCGCCCCGGCCGAACAGTTCGCTATCGACCCGCTCGCGTGGTATGGCCGCGAGGCTAATGGCCACGAACCGGCCGTCCCTGCGCCGGCCCAGGTCATGTAGCGCCCGGGCGACGAGTTCCTTGCCGGCCCCGGATTCTCCAAGGATCAGCACCGTCAGATCGGCGCCGACCAGCCGGGCGATGGTGCGATAGACCTCCTGCATTGGCGCCGAGCGGCCGATCAGCGGCAGGCGTTCATCCCGAACCGCCCGCGCCTGAGCCTTCGCCGCTTCCTTGTCCGCGGGCCTTTCCAGCGCGCGCTTGGCAATCGCGGCCATGTCGTCGAGGTCGAACGGCTTGGGCATATAGTCGAACACCCCGCCTTCGGCGGCGTTGATGGCGGTAAGCAGGGTGTTCTGGGCGCTCATCACGATCACCGGCAGCTTGGGGCGCAGCTTGCGGATGCGGGGCAGGACGTCGAACACGTTCTCGTCGGGCATCACCACATCGGTGATCACCAGATCGCCATCGCCGTCAGTCACCCATTTGAGCAGCGTCGCGGCGTTGCCTGTCGCCCTCACGTCATAGCCCAGGCGGGAAAAGGCCTGAGACAGCACAAGCCGAATGGAAGCGTCATCGTCGGCGATCAGGATCTTTTGGGGCGTGGTCGCCATAAGAAAACTATCCTTCGGAAGCTCAGTTGGGGGCGGTAGGCAAAAGAACGCGGAAAACGGTTCGACCGGCCTCGGACTCGAAATCGATCAGGCCGCCGTGGCCGGCCACCAGCTTGGCGACAAGGGCCAAGCCCAGACCGGCGCCATGGGCCTTGCTGGTCACAAACGGTTCGAACAGGTGATCGCGCAGGCGGCGAGGAACGCCCGGTCCGTTGTCCATCACCTTGACCTCAAGCGGCGCGCCGTAGCCGACCCGCCCGTTCTGGCCGCGGATTTTCACACCGTGGCGATAGGCGGTCGAGATCGAGATCTCGCCCCGCCCGTCACCCCGCGAATGCGCCGCCTCGGCGGCGTTCTTGGTCAGGTTGAGGAATATCTGGATCAGCTGGTCTTCCTCGCCCCAGGCCGGGGGAAGCGAGGGGTCGTAGTGTTCCCGAAGTGAAAGGCCGTCGGCAACGCCATTGGCCGCCAGCGCCCGCACGCGGTCGAGCACCTGATGGATGTTGACGGCTGTCCGGTTCGGCGGGACGTCGTCCGAGAACGCCTCCATGCGGTCGACGAGGCGGCGAATCCGATCCGTCTCATCAACGATCAACTGCGCCAGCGGCATGTCCTCGGCGCTGGCCGCTCCCTTCAGAAGTTGCGCCGCGCCGCGGATGCCGGCCAGCGGGTTCTTCACCTCATGGGCGAGCATCTGGCCCAGGCCGAAGACTGATCGCAGCCCGGCGGCGTCGGTCGCCCTTTCCACCCCCGTGGTCGGTGATCGGATGTGGAGGGTGAGCAGGATGGCGCCATCGGGGGTCGGAGTGGCGGCGGCGTCGGCGTTGAATGGCTGATGACCAAAGAACGCCACCTCGATGTTCCTGACCTTGACCGACGATTGCGCCGCCAGGCAGCGTTCGATGAGGTCCGCGAGCGGCGAATCGGTCGGCAACGCCTTGGTGATCGGTCCCCGGCTCAGCGCCGACAACCACTGGCCGAACAGATCCTCCGCCGCCTCATTGACCGCCGACAGGACTCCGGAAGCGTCGATCAGCAAAGCCGGCTCGGGCCACACGTCGAAGGCGTTGGCCCTTAGCGACTCGACCCGGCGGGTCGGCGGCAAGACTTTCAGCTGCGTCATGCCGCCAACCTGTCCACGGACGATCCCCAAAGCGACGTCAGCGCCGAGGCGATCTCTCGCGGGGTCTCAAGCCGGCACAACCTTGCGCGAGCCTCGCGTCTCGCCTCCGGGGAGCGAGGCCAAGGGGCGTGGTCGATGTAGGCCGAGAGATGTTTGCGAAACATCCGCGCGCCTCGATTCTCCCCATAGAAGCGGACGCTGTCGGCAAGGTGTTCAAGCACGATGTCCGCTCTTTCCTCTGAATCGGGTTCAAGCGACGGTCGACCGGACAGCCCGGCTTCGATGGCGGCGGCGATCCATGGCCGCCCCAGCGCTCCTCGGCCGATCATCACGGCGTCGGCGCCAGACTGTTCAAGGGCGGCCCTTGCGGAAGCCAGATCGACAACGTCGCCGTTGACGATCACCGGCAGATCGACCGCCGCCTTGATCGCACCGACCGCCGACCAGTCGGCGAAGCCACCGTAGAACTGTTGACGCGTCCGTCCGTGGACCGTGATCGCCGCCGCGCCCGCTGCTTGCGCGCGCTCCGCGAGCTCCGCCGCGTTTTTCGCGCGGTCGTCCCAGCCCAGGCGCATCTTGACCGTCACCGGCAGGCCCGAGCCCTCGACCGCCGCGGCGATCAATCCCTCGGCCACATCCAGATCCCGCATCAGCGCCGACCCGCAGGCGACGCCGGTCACCGACTTGGCCGGACAGCCGAAGTTCAGATCGACGATCGCCGCGCCAGCGGCCGCCGCCATCGCCGCCGCCCCGCGGATCGCGCCGGCGTCGCCCCCAACCAACTGAATGACCACCAGCGGTAGGCCATCGCCCACGGCGGCCCGGCGCACCATCTCCGGCCGCGCCGCGATCAGCGATTCGCAGGCGACCATTTCAGTGGCGACATACGGCGCGCCAAGCCTGACGGCCGCTCGTCGGAAAGGCAGATCGGTCACCCCGGTCATCGGCGCCAGCCAGACCCGCCCCGCGATGGCGACTGGGCCGACGATAACTTCATTGCTCATTTTGTGCTCAACTAATTTGCCTAACGTTTAGGCATTTCCTGGTCGCACGTAAAGCCTGGACAGATGCGCCTTCCGGTCTAAACAGCCGCATGGAGTTTTGCGCTATCATCGTCGCGGCCGGAGTTGGGCAAAGAGCGGGCGCGGGCGGGGCCAAACAGTGGCGAAGCCTGCGGGGCAAGGTCATCGCGCGATGGTCCCTGGAAGCCCTGATCACCGCCGGAGCCCGTCGCGTCGTCGTGGTGACCTCGCCCGACGACGAGGCCGTCGCCAGACAGGCGTTCGACGGGCTTTCCAATTGGATCCTTGCCCCCGGGGGCGCGACGCGGGATCGGTCGGTCGTGGCGGGTCTGAACGCCCTCGACGCCACCGAAGACGAAATTGTCCTGATCCATGACGCCGCCCGCCCGCTGGTGGACCGACGGCATGTGAAGGCCCTGATCGAGGCGCTGGCCGACGCCGATGGCGCCCTGCCCGCCCTGCCCGTGGCCGATACGCTCAAGAAAACCAATCCGGCGACCGGCGATGTGACAACTGTCGACCGCGCCGGACTTCGGCGGGCGCAGACGCCCCAGGCGTTTCGCTTCGGCGTGCTCAAGGCAGCTTATGACGCATGGCCCGAGGGCGACAGCCCGACCGACGACGCCGCGGTGGTGGAGCGCGCCGGCGGACGCATCGCCTTGACCGCGGGCGATCCGCGACTGATGAAACTGACCTATCCGGAGGATTTCGCCATGGCTGAATTGATGGCCGGTGGAACTCGCTCGGTGCGTATCGGCCAGGGATTTGACGCCCATCGATTCGGCCCCGGCGACGCTGTTTGGCTATGCGGCATAAGGATTCCACATAATCGCGCGCTGATCGGTCATTCCGACGCCGACGCTGGCCTGCACGCGCTTACCGACGCCCTGCTCGGCGCCATTGGCGCGGGGGATATCGGCGATCATTTCCCGCCGACCGATCCGCAATGGAAAGGCGCGCCGTCCTCGGTGTTTCTCAAACACGCCGCGGCGCTGATCGTCGCGCGCGGGGGCTCGGTGACCAATGTCGATGTCACGCTGATCTGCGAGCGGCCGAAGATCAAACCTCATCGCGAAGCCATGCGCGCCAGCCTCGCGGCGCTGCTTGATCTTTCGCTCGACCGTGTCAGCGTCAAGGCCACGACGACCGAAGCGATGGGCTTCACGGGCCGCGAAGAAGGCCTGGCGGCCCAGGCCGTCGCCGCCGTCGAACTCCCCGTCTGAACCGAAACCTCAAGGAACAATAATGTTTTCCCTCGAAATTCAGACCCTCGCGCGACTGGTGATCGATGACGCGCGGGAGCGGTCGCTTCGCATCGTCACGGCGGAAAGCTGTACCGGTGGCCTTGTAGCCGGCGCCCTCTGCGCGGTGCCGGGAGCCTCGGACGTATTCGAGCGCGGCTTCGTCGCCTACTCCAACCGCGCCAAGCAGGAACTTCTCGGCGTTTCGGGGGATCTGATCGCCGACCTGGGCGCCGTGTCGGAGCCGATCGCCCGGATGATGGCCGAAGGGGCGCTGGAAAATTCCCACGCCCACGTGTCGGTGGCGGTCACCGGGGTGGCGGGACCGGGGGGCGGCACGCCCATGAAGCCGGTGGGCACGGTGCACTTCGCCACCGCGCGGGCCAATCAATCGGTGCATCACACCATGGAGATGTTCGAGCTGGACGAGCGCTGGGACATTCAGATCGCGGCGGTGCAGACGGCGCTGGAGATGCTGCGCGATCGGATGCGGTAAGGCCGCTCAGCCGTAGAGGTCCTCAGCCCTGTCTTCGAAACAGGCGACCAGCCGTGTGACGGCCTTTTCGAAATTGGCGGCCAACAGGCCTTGCAAAAAGCGTGATCCGAATTCGAAATCGATTTCGAATGTTAGCTCAACGCCTTCCGGTTGCGGTTTGAAACTCCAGCGGTTTTCGAGCCGTCGAAATGGACCGGAGATCAGCGACACCTCGATCGTCCGGGCCCTGTCGTCGAGCCGGACCCGGGTGGCGAAGCGCTCGCGGACGATCGAGAATTTCACCTGAGCTTCGGCGTCCAGGGTAACGGCGCCGTCCTCGCGCGTCCGGCGGTTCCAGGTTCGCAGGCCGGTCACCCAGGGCACGAATTGCGGGTAGCGCTCGACATCGCCGACCAGGGCGAACAGCTGATCGGGCCGATACGGCAGATGGCGGACCAGGACGTGTCGCAAGTCGCCTAGGCTTTGGTGATCGGGAGGGCCTCGCGCGCCTCGCGCAGCCGGGCGAAATCCTCTCCGGCATGGTGGGAGGAGCGGGTCAGCGGGCTGGCCGACACCATCAGAAAACCCTTGGCGCGGGCGATGGTTTCGAGCGCCGCGAATTCCTCGGGGGTGACGAACCGATCGATCGGCGCGTGTTTGCGGCTCGGCTGCAGATACTGGCCGATGGTGATGAAATCGACACCCGCCGAACGCATGTCGTCCATCACCTGCATCACCTCTTCCTTGGCCTCGCCCAGGCCGACCATCAGGCCGGACTTGGTAAACATCCGGGGCTTCCGCTCCTTGACGCGCTCCAGAAGGCGCAGGGAGTGATAGTAGCGCGCGCCGGGCCGGATCGAGAGATACAGCCGGGGGGCGGTCTCCAGATTGTGGTTGAAGACGTCGGGACCCGAGTCGATCACCGCCTCGGCGGCGGCGACCGGCTTGCGCAGGAAATCGGGCGTCAGGATCTCGATTGTGGCGCGGGGGGCGGCGGCGCGGATGGCTCCGACCGTGGCCGCGAAATGGGCCGCGCCGCCGTCCGGCAGGTCGTCGCGGTCCACGGATGTGATCACGACGTGCTTGAGACCCATCAGGGCCACGGCCTCTCCGACCCGGCGCGGTTCGGTCGGGTCCAGCGGCCCCGGAAGGCCGGTGGCGACGTTGCAGAAGGCGCAGGCGCGGGTGCAGGTCTCGCCCATGATCATCATGGTGGCGTGCGACTGGCTCCAGCATTCACCGATATTCGGACAGGCCGCCTCTTCGCAGACCGTGACCAGCCCATGAGTTTTGACGATCCGGCGGGTCTCGCTGTAGCCGGCCGAGCCTGGAGCGCGGACGCGCAGCCACGGCGGCTTGGGCAGGATCGGCGAATCCGGCCGCGCCTGCTTTTCCGGATGACGCGGCGCCCGCGCCGAGGTGCTGTCGATGACGATGGCCATGGCCCCTAAATCGCCCCTCGGGCGTTCAGGATCAAGTACGCGCGTCGCTTCATCACACTTTGCAAGCGCCAGAGGCGGCTATAGCTATAGGTCAAATCGTTCAAGGGAGGGCCGGCGCCTCATGGCCCGCGCATTCAACGTCAAAGACAGCCGCTCGACTCTGTTCGACGCCCTGCTGGCCGCCGCCAGGCGATTTGGCGGCAAGAAAGCCATACTGGAAGACCAGGAGCGCAAGCCCCTTACCTACACCGACCTGATTCGGGCCAGTTTCGCCCTGGGCCACAAGATCTCGCAGATCACCGCGCCGGGTGACACCGTGGGTCTGTTGCTGCCGTCCAGCAACGCCGGGGTGGTGACGGTGTTCGGGCTGCACGCCTTTGGCCGCGTTCCGGCCATGCTGAATTTCTCGGCGGGCCTGCGCAACCTGCGGGCGGCGGTGAAGCTGGCCGGGGTCAAGCGGGTGCTGACGTCTCACCGGTTCATCGAACAGGGCAAGCTGCACGATCTGATCGACGCGCTCGAGGAGCGTTGCGAGATCACTTATCTGGAAGACCTGCGCGCCAAGATCGATACGACCGATCGGCTCCGGGCGCTGGCGGCCTCGTTCTTCCCGCATCAGTTCAGCACCAGGCTGAAGCCGTCGGACCCAGCCGTGGTGCTGTTCACCTCGGGCAGTTTCGGCGCCCCGCGAGGTGTGGTGCTCAGCCACGCCAACATCCTGGCCAATGTGGCCCAGGTCGCCGCCAATATCGATCTGGACACCGACTGGGTGTGGTTCAATCCGCTGCCGATCTTCCACTGTTTCGGCCTGACCGCGGGGGCGATCCTGCCATTGATCCAGGGGTTGAGGTCATTCCAGTATCCGAGCCCCCTGCACACCAAGATCATTCCCGGCCTGGTCAAAGACTCGAAGGCCAGCGTCCTGCTGGCCACCGACACATTCATCAATCAATACGCCAGGGCCGCCGAGCCAGGCGACCTTTCCGGACTGGCCTTCATCGTCTGCGGCGCGGAAAAGGTGCGGGACGAGACCCACAACCTGATCGCCGAACACTTCGGTCCGGTGCCGGTGCTGGAGGGTTACGGCGCCACCGAGGCGTCTCCGGTGATCGCGGTCAACAAGCCCGACGACAATCGGCGCGGCACGGTTGGCCAGCTTTTACCCGGCATCGAAACCCGGATCGAGCCGGTCCCGGGGATCAATCGGGGTGGCCGTCTGTTCGTGCGTGGCCCCAACATCATGACCGGATACCTGGACGCGGCCGGCGCGCTGGAGCCGCCGAAGGATGGATGGCACGACACCGGCGATGTGGTGGAGATGACCAAAGACAGCTGGATCACGATCCTGGGCCGGGTGAAGCGGTTCGCCAAGATCGGCGGCGAGATGGTCTCGCTGACGGCGGCCGAGGACCTGGCCGCGGGGCTGTGGCCGGCGTCCCGCCACGCGGTGATCGCCGTGCCGGACGGCAAGAAGGGTGAGCGCCTGATCCTGGTCACCGACCAGCAAGGAGCCGAGGTCTCAAAGCTTCTCGCCCACGCCCAGGGTCTGGGGGCGCCCGAACTGGCGGTGCCGAGGCGGATCGTCAAGACCACGGAAATTCCGGTCCTGGGATCGGGCAAGACCGACTATGTGGCCATCCAGCGCATGACCCAGGCGGAAGGCAAGGCGGCCTGAACCTTCAGAGGTGAAGTACCTTGCCGTAGGCGTCGAGCGCGGCTTCGTGCATCGCCTCGCTCATCGTCGGGTGCGGGAACACCGTCGCCATGATCTCAGCCTCGGTGGCCTCCAGGGTCATCGCCAGGGCAAAACCTTGGATCATTTCAGTGACTTCAGCGCCGATCAAGTGAGCGCCGACCAGGGCTCCGGTGCCCGCGTCGAACACGGTCTTGACCAGAC
Organism: Caulobacteraceae bacterium; assembly: GCA_025359665.1. Lineage (GTDB taxonomy): Bacteria > Pseudomonadota > Alphaproteobacteria > Caulobacterales > Caulobacteraceae > Acaudatibacter. Next base: position 3,657 of record JANYFU010000167.1, on the reverse strand, counting down.
CCTCGGTGTCGCCCGCGGCGATGGCCTTGCCATTGGCCCGAAAAGGGAAGCGGCCGACCTTGACCTCCAGGCCGTTTTTCTTGGCCTGGGCTTCGGTCAGGCCGATCGAGGCGATCTGAGGCGTGGAATAGGTGCAGCCGGGGATCGGCGCGGCCAGATGCGGTCCGCCGACGCCGGCGATGTGTTCGACGCAGGCCACGCCCTCGTGGCTGGCCTTGTGCGCCAGCCAGGGCGGTCCGGCGATGTCGCCGATGGCGTAGAGTCCAGGCACGTTGGTCGCGCAATTCGCGTCGATAACAACGTGTCCACGATCGATCTTCACGCCCAGGGCCTCAAGTCCCAACCCTTCGACATTGCCCTCGATGCCCACGGCGACGATGGCGCGCTCCGCCTCCAAGGTTTCGCTCTTGCCGCCGGCCTCCAGGATCAGGGCCACGCCGGTCTTGGTCTTGGTCAAGGCGGTCACCTTGGCCCCCACCCGGAACTTCAGGCCGCGCTTTTCGAAGGCCTTGTGGGCGACGCCGGAGATCTCCTCATCCTCAACCGGCAGGATCCGAGGCAGGGCTTCGACAACCGTAACTTCCGCGCCCAGTGATCTATAAAAACTGGCGAATTCAATTCCGATAGCGCCCGATCCGACCACCAGCAGCGAGGCTGGAGCCGTCCCCGGGACCATGGCTTCGCGATAGGTCCAGATGCGGTCGCCGTCGGGCTCCAGGCCGATCGACGGTATCACCCGGGCCCGGGCGCCGGTGGCCAGGATCACCGATTTGGCGGTCAGGGTCCGCTCGCCCTTGGCCTTGACTGCCACCACCACGCGCGGGGCGCCATCGGCGGCCTCCAGTCGGGCTACGCCGTCGACCACCTCGATCTTATGCTTCTTCATCAGGAAGGCGACGCCGGCCGATAGCTGCTTGGCGACCTTGCGAGAGCGTTCGATGATCTTGGTGAAGTCGTAGGAACGCCCCTCGACCGCCAAGCCGTAGTTATCCAAATGGCCAAGCTGATCATAGACCTCGCCGGATTTCAGCAGGGCCTTGGTTGGGATGCAGCCCCAGTTCAGGCAGACCCCGCCCAGCGCCTCGCGCTCGACGATGGCCGTCTTCAGGCCCAGCTGGCTGGCGCGGATGGCCGCGACATACCCCCCCGGACCGGCGCCGATGACCACCAGATCGAACGAATCGGCCATTACAGCGCCGCTTCGATGGCGCGTTCCAGTTCCTTGGGCTCGACCGTCGAACCATAGCGCCCGACCACCGCGCCGTGGCGGTCGATCAGGAACTTGGTGAAGTTCCACTTCACCGACTCGCTACCCAGCAGGCCCTTCTTCTGGTGTTTGAGCCAAGCATAGAGCGGGTGGACCTTGGGGCCATTGACGTCGATCTTGGCCATCATCGGGAAGCTGATGTCATAGGTCAGCGAGCAGAAATTGGCGATTTCCTCAGAGTCACCGGGCTCCTGCGCCCCGAACTGGTTGCAGGGAAAGCCCAGCACCACCAGGCCGCGATCCTGATACTTTTTCCAAAGACCCTCCAGGCCGGCGTACTGGGGCGTGAAGCCGCACTTGCTGGCCGTGTTGACGATCAGCAGCACCTTGTCGCGATAGTCGGCCAGCGGCGCCGGCTGACCATCGATGGTTTCCGCCGTGAAGTCGTAAACGGTGTTGATGGTGCTCATCGTGATCTCTCCAGTCAGACGATCAGGGTGATGGGGTTTTCGATCAGGCTCTTGAAGGCGGCCAGCCAGCGCGCGCCGATGGCGCCGTCCAGCGCCCGGTGGTCGCAGGTGAGGGTGACGGTCATCACCGTGGCGATGGCCAGCTGATCGTTCCTGACGACCGGGCGCTTCTCGCCGGCGCCGACCGACAGGATCGCGCCCTGGGGCTCGTTGATGATCGAGGCGAAGGCCTTGATGCCGAACATGCCGAGGTTGGAGATCGAGAACGTGCCGCCCTGGAACTCCTCGGGCTTGAGCTTTCGCGTGCGAGCTCTGTCAGCCAGGTCCTTCATTTCGCTGGCGATCTGCGCCATTCCCTTGGTCTCGGCGGCGCGGACGATCGGCGTGATCAGGCCGCCTTCGACCGACACGGCCACGGCGATATCGGCGTGGTGATGAAAGGCGATGCCCTCGGGCGTGTAGCTGGTGTTGGCGTCGGGAACGCGCTTGAGGGCGGCGGCGGCGGCCTTGATGATCATGTCGTTGACGCTGACCTTGACGCCTTCCGCCGCCAGCAGCGTGTTGATCGCGGCGCGGGCCGCCAGCAGCGCGTCGATCTCGATATCGACGGTCAGCGGGAAGTGGGGAATGTCCCGGAAGCTGTCGGTCATCCGCCGGGCGATGGTCTTCTTCATCCCATCCATCGGGCGCAGGTCGTAGGAGCCGGCGGGGATGCCCATCTGTTCGAGGGATTTGACTTGGCGCGGAGCTTCCGGCGCGGCCGCCGCGGACTTTGGCGCCGGCGCGGGACTGGGCTTCGCCGCGGCGGCTTTCGCGCTCGGGACGGCGGCTTCGACGTCGCGCAGGATGATGCGGCCGTGTGGGCCGGTGCCCGTAATGGCGGCGAGGTCGAGGCCGCGCTGGGTGGCTACGCGGCGGGCCAGGGGGGAGGATAGGATGCGATCACCGGCGGGCTTTTCCGCGGTGTCGCCCCCTCCACCACTTCGTGGCCCCCCTCCCCCAGAGGGGGAGGAGAGTGCGGTGGGCGTGGCGACTTCTTTGTCTCCCCCCTCTGGGGGGTGCGAGGCCACAGGCCGTGAGGGGGGCGTGGGCGCCGTCGCGCCCTCCCCGCCGCTCAGGCGGGCGATCGGGGCGTTGACCTTGACCGCTTCGGTTCCCTCTTCAACCAGCAGCGCCTCGACCACGCCTTCATCGACCGCCTCGACCTCCATGGTGGCCTTGTCGGTCTCGATTTCGGCGATCACGTCGCCGGATTTGACCGAATCGCCAACCTTGACGTGCCATTTGGCCAGGGTGCCCTCCTCCATGGTCGGAGACAGGGCCGGCATCAGGACGTCGGTGCTCACAACGCTTCCTTTGAAGATGGGGCTTCCTCGGAGAGGTGGGCAAGATCGGCGCCGTGGCGCTCCCAATCGCGGCCGTCGAACGGCGTGATGGTGATCGACAGGCTATCGAGGTCGTCGAGACAGCGGGCGTTGACCGACCAGCCGTCGGGGTTCGAGCGTGGCCGATAGAAGCTCTTCACGCCGCAGACGCTACAGAACAAGTGCCGCGCCGTCGCGGTGTTGAAGGTGTAGCTTGTCAGTCTGTCGGCGCCCGCCAGCAGCCTGAAACGGCTTTCCGGGACGATAATGTGGATGAAACCGGTGCGCGCGCAGATCGAACAGTTGCAGTCCTGGGCTTCGATCGCCTCCGGCAAGGCCGCTTCGAACCGCACGGCGCCGCAATGGCAGCCACCGGCCTTCCAGCTGAACGGACCGGCCCCGGTCATCGGTAGCAGACCGCCTTGGCCGACTTGACGATCTTATCGACCGACGGCAGCGACAGGGTTTCCAGGTTGGCCGCATAGGGCAGCGGCACGTCTTCCTGGCACACCCTTAGCGGCGGAGCGTCCAGATAGTCGAAGGCGTGCTCGACGACGCGGGCCGCGACCTCCGCGCCGACGCCCATCGGCGCCCAGCCCTCCTCGATGGTCACCAG
>JANYFU010000166.1 GCA_025359665.1 Caulobacteraceae bacterium | reverse complement strand
CTAGTCAATTTACCCGAACCGGGAGGTTTTGGGGGTCTCATTGGGTGATTGCCGCTCCCGCTTGGCAACGAAGTGTGATAGCGTATGACCAGTTTTCTAGTCATAGGTCGCCGATCATGATCACCGTCAACCTTGCGCAGGCGAAGGCGCGATTGAGCGAAATCCTCGACAAAGTCGAGGCCGGCGAAGAGGTGATCATCACCCGCCACGGGCGCCCGGTCGCCCATATCCGGCATCCGTCTCAGGCCAGGCGCCCCCTCCCCCTGGACGAGTTGGCCGCTTTCCGCGCCACCATGCCCAGCCTTCGCCGACCGAGCGCCGAGCTGCTTCGCGAGATGCGAGACGAGGGGCGGTGATGGCGGATGATCTATTTTGACACCAGCTTCCTGGTCCCCCTGATTCTGCCCGAGGCCACGAGCGACAGGATCGCCGCCTTCATCCGTGAACTGCCCGCCGATCAGCTCGCGGTCAGCCATTGGACGAAGGTGGAGTTTTCCTCGGTGATCGCCCGGGAAGTCCGCATGGGCGGCCTGGACGCCTCCGCCGCCGTCCGGGCCGACACAAGGTTCGAGGCCATGGTGCGCGACTCGTTCGCGGTGCTTCTGCCGACCCCCGCCGACTTTGATCTTGCCAGACGCTATCTCAACCGGTTCGAAACCGGGCTGCGCGCCAGCGACGCCCTGCATCTCGCCATCGCGAGCAACCACGGCGCGGACGTCATCTACAGCCTCGACCAGGGCCTCGTCCGCGCCGGCGCGATGCTCGCGTTGCCGGTCAGCACGGGGCTGGCGGCGACGCTTCAACCATCATCAAACAGCGTGCCAAGATCACGGCCACCATAAATAACCCTGTCGAACGTCACTGTCGTGGTGTCGACGCGGAACGCCAGTGTCACCCGACGCTCGAATCCGACTAGCCTGAGGCCCGACAAGAGATCGTCCCGTCTGGTCCCGCGTTCCGGGAATGTTGAAAAACCACGACAATAGGTTTCGATACGTTCGATATAAACCAGGGCGCGCCCCTCGCCCGCCCTTTCGGCGATATAGATATAAAGTTGTCTGAGATCGTCTCTCGCCTCCGGTGAAAAAACGACCTTATGGGACACGAACCGCGCCAGCTGTACGCTCCACATGCAAGGCGCGCAGTTCGTCGAACACCGAGTCGATCGTGATCGCTCGTGATGGATCGGCTTGCATGGCGACAGCAACCGGCACCACCTCGTCGCGCAGCCAACGCTCGATAGCCGCGTCGCGTTCTTGGAGCGCCCTCAGGCCTGAGCGGATGACCTCGCTGCTCGTCGCGTACTGTCCAGATTCCACCAGCGTATCGATGTAGCGCGACTGTTCGGCCGGCAGGCTGAACGTGCGTTTCGCGGTGGCTGCCATGGCTTGGTCCTTTCGAGACGGTTGGACAACGGTATGATAATTGCTTACCGAAGGATCAGCCGCAAGTGCAACCTCCGACTAGACTAGGCGCGCCACTCGACCGCGCAACCAAACCCTCAGGCCATGAACGCCTCGCGATGCTTCTCCACATAGGTCGGGTGAGGCCACAGCCGCTCGTCCTTCGGCAGGTGCATTCGGTCCAGCTGGCGTTCGAACAGCACCCGGAATTCGACCGGAACCTTGTTGTGCGAGACCAGCAATCGATAGTCGTTGGTCAGCGATATCAGGTGGCGGTCGAACAGCCAGTGGACCGTGCCGGAAAGCGCGAGGCCGTTCTGGACCACGTCGGGGCCGCCCTGGCCGACGCCCCAGATATGAGCCGCCTGGACCTCCGACCGTCCGCCGCCATTGATGATCCGCGGGCCCGTGAACGCGCAGCGGTCGTCATAGGCTTCGCAGACCTGGCGGCGGAAATTGGCGTCGCGAATCTTGCGATTGACCAGCATCTGTTCGACCCGGCGGACCTCGTCGGCGCCAGGCGCGGGGCCGTGATCGAACAGACTTTGCGCGCTGTCCTCGACGCCATCTCCGGTCAAATCGGTCAGGCCCCGGCGGATAGCGTTGGCGGGGGCGAGAGTTTCCGAGAGGCCGGCCGTCACGATCGCGCTGAAATCGGCGGCGGCCAGGGGCCGCATCGCCTTACCCTGCACCGCGGCGCCGACCTTGCTGGCATCCTTGATGGCGCGCAGCGGCGTTTCCCAATAGCCCCCGCCGACGAAGCCGGCGAACGGGACGGGGCGATCGAAGGGCAGATAGTCGCCCATGATGGCATAGGCATGGTTAGCGCGAAGCGAATCCGGGTCGATTCGCAGGACGCGCCACGGCGATGTAGGCGCGACGACCGCGGTTGCGCTGAGGCTCACGGTAGACGATCCAGTCGCCGACAGCCGCCGTGGCGGCGGCGACGTAGTTGCTCTGGGTTGGGAAATGGTACCGACGAACGATCTCGTCGTCGTACCCGGAGTTCGGCTTGGTGTCGAAGACGGCCTTCATAATCTCAGTGGAGCTCGCACGGGCGGGCGGGTCAACTGACCATCGCCGACATGGCGTCCTCCCAAATCTCTGGCGCGCGAAACGTCCGGCCCGTATCTTCCGTGCCGATGTCTGATCCCCCCAGCTGGCCCAACGGCCATGTCGAGGAAGCCGCCTCCCGCTTCGAGGCGTTGTCGGCGGAAGACGTTCACGCCTGGATGATCGACCTTTTGCCTACGACCCACGGCGCTCTGGTGCTCGATGTGGGCGCCGGCACGGGCCGGGACGCGGCTTGGATGGCGGAGCGGGGCCTGGAGGTCGTGGCCGTCGAGCCGTCAATGTCGTTGCTGGACTTCGCGCGATGGGCGCACCCCTCACCCAGTATCCGCTGGCTTTCCGACAGCCTGCCCGGCCTCGCCCGGGTGATGCGGCTGGGTCTATCGTTCGACCTGATCCGGTTGAGCGCGGTGTGGATGTTCGTCGCCCCAACGGATCGGCAGCGCGCTTTTCGAAAACTGATCACCCTGCTCAAGCCTGGCGGCCGAATTGTCTTCAGCCTGCGCATGGGGCCGCCGTCCACGGAACAGGGCATGCATCCGGTCTCGGCGACCGAAATCGAAGCCTTGGCCCGGTCTCACGGCGCGCTCGTTGAGCGCGTGAACCATCACGACGATATCGAAGGCCGCGCCGGGATAAGCTGGACCGGGATCGCGATTCGGCTGCCGGACGACGGTACTGGCGCGCTTCCGCTGCTGCGTCACGTAATCCTCAACGACGACAAGTCCTCGACCTACAAGCTCGCCCTGCTCCGCGTGTTGTGCCGTATCGCCGATGGCTCGGCCGGATATGGGCGCGACACCGAAGACGGCTTCGCCGCCGTCCC
>JANYFU010000108.1 GCA_025359665.1 Caulobacteraceae bacterium | reverse complement strand
AGCGCCGCGTCGAGCAGGCCAAGACCGACCCCGCCGTGATCTTCTGGGATGATCAGGCCGGTCGCGCCAATTTCGGTCAGCCCTGCAAGCACGTCGGGGGCCCGGGCCTGATGCTCGGCGGCGAACCGGCGTGTCCGCTCCAGGGCGCCGTTTTCGCTCAGAAACCGTGAAAGCTGGTCCTGCAGCAGGGTCTGTTCCTGGGAGAGTCCGAATTCCATGATCGTTCTCCTCAGGCCGTGGCCAGCTTTGGCTCGCGGGGCATGCCAAGACCCCGCTCGGCGATGATGTTCTTCTGGATCTGCGAGGTGCCGCCACCGATGATCAGGCCCAGGTAGAACATGTAGTTCCACTGCCAGGCGCCATTGTCGCGCAGGTGCGGCGCGCCCTCGCCATAGACCAGGCCCATCTCACCCATGGCGTCGATCGCCAGCCCCTCGAGAGCATGGCGAAGCTCGGTGGTCTGCAGCTTAACGATCATGCCGGCGAGATTGGCGTCTTGCCCGTTCACCGCCGCCGAAAGCAGGCGCAGGTCGTTGCAGCGCATGGCCATGACCTCACCCTCGATCTTCATCAACCGGTCGCGAAACACCGGATCGTCGATCAGGCGGCGCCCGTCGATGGTCTCCGTCTTCATCAGCGATTTCATGGCGTTCAGGCGCGACAGCATGGTGTTGGGGTCGGCCAGCGATCCGCGTTCATGGCGCAGGATGGCGTTGGCCACTTTCCAGCCCTCGCCGCGCCTGCCGACGATCTGGCCGGCCGGCACGCGCACATCGGTGAAGAACACCTCGTTGAAGCTGTGGCCGCCCGTCATGTCGATCAGCGGCCGGATCTCGATGCCCGGCGTCTTCATCGAGAACAGCAGGAAGCTGATGCCCTGGTGCTTGGGGGCGTCGGGCTCGGTGCGCACCAGGCAGAAGATCCAGTCGGCCAGATGGGCGGTGCTGGTCCAGATCTTCTGGCCGTTGATCACCCATTCGTCGCCATCGAGTTCGGCCTTGGTGCGCAGATTGGCCAGGTCGCTGCCGGCGCCGGGCTCGGAATAGCCCTGGCACCACACCACGTCGCCGCGCAGGGTCGGGCCGATGAACTCGCGTTTCTGGTCCTCCGAACCGACCTCCAGCAGGGTCGGGATCAGCATCGAGATACCCTGGCCGCCGAGCCCGGCCGAGACCTGGGCCCGGGCGAATTCCTCGGCGATGATCCGCGATTTCAGGATGTCGGGCTCCGCGCCGTATCCGCCATAGGCCTTGGGGATGGTGCGGCCCACATAGCCGCGCTCGATCAGCAGCTTCTGCCATTCCAACGCCGCGGGGCGGCCTGGGCGGGCGCCGGCCTCGCGATGATCCCGCAGGAACGCCACGACCTCGCGCCGGAACGCTTCATGCTCCTGACCATAGGAAAGATCCATTTTGTCTCCTCGCCGCCGCGCCGCCACTTGTGGCTGTCTTGAACCTTCGGCCTTGGCTATGACAAGGGCCAGGAGAGGAACGACCATGACCGAGAATACGGCTCCCGAACCTATCCTGGATCCGGAACGGCGGATCGTCGATCCCCATCACCACCTGTGGCCGGGCGCGCCCGGCGTCGCATATCTGCTCGACGAGCTCCGCGCAGACACGGGCGGCGGCCACAATGTCGAGGCCACGGTGTTCATCGAATGCGGCACGGCGTTCCGGACAGAGGGACCGGAACCCCTGCGCGCAGTCGGCGAGACCGACTATGTGCGCAAGATCGCCGAGGCTTCACGCGATGGGCGCGGCGCCCGGATCGCCGGCATCGTCGGGGCGACCGATCTGCGGCTACCCGAGGTCCAGACGGTGCTGGATGCGCACGTCGAGGCCGGCGGCGGCCTCTTCAAGGGCATCCGTCACGGCGCGGCCTGGGACCCGTCACCCGATATCCGTGTCTCCCACCACAATCCCCCAGCCCAACTGCTTCTGGATGATACTTTCCGCGCCGGCTTCGCGCGTCTGGCGCCGCTGGGGTTGTCGTTCGACGCCTGGCTCTACCACCGGCAAATTCCAGAGCTCACCAACCTGGCCCGGGCGTTCCCGGAAACCGCGATTGTGCTCGACCACTTCGGCGGACCGCTGGGCATCGGACCTTATGCCGGCAAGCGCGCCGAAGTGTTCGCCGAATGGCGCGCGGTGATCGGTCCGCTGGCCGCCTGTCCCAACGTCTCCGTCAAGCTCGGCGGCATGGCCATGCCGATCAACGGCTACGGCTGGCACAAGCCGCCCGCGCCGCCATCGTCGGAGGCCTTCGTCGCGGCGCAGGGCGACTATTACCGCGCCACGATCGATCTGTTCTCGCCGGCCCGCTGCATGTTCGAGAGCAACTTCCCGGTCGACAAGGCCAGCCTATCGTACCGGACGCTTTGGAACGCGTTCAAGCGCATCGCCGCGCCGTTCAGCGAGACAGAAAAAGACCGGATGTTCCGCGGAACCGCGTCGGAATTCTATCGATTGGCGGCCGGATAGGTCGACCCGGCGAGCGCCCCCTCCACCGCTTCGCGGTCCCCCTCCCCCACCGGGGAGGAGAAGGGCTCCTCTCTTCCCCCTCTGGGGGAAGTCCCCCGAAGGCGGGGATGGGGGCTCCAGCTTGGCGGTATGTGACCCGGGTCACCCGTGACCGAGGCCGAGCCATAGCAACACCGGTACGATCACCGCGATCAGCGCCTCCCCGGCGATCAGGCCCGATGCCAGCGGGATCATATAGATTTCCGCCGATGCCGGGTGGCGCTTGCGCCAGATCTCGCCGGCCACGCCGCCGATGAACATCGCCGCTATCGACGCGAAGGGCAGTAGGACGCCCAGGCCCAGGCCAGTCGGCGAAGGCGCCCAGCGCTGGGTCCGCGGCCGGGTTTCCAGGACGGTGAACAGCACGCCCAGCAGGGCGGCGACCACCATCGCGATCATCGCCGAGGGCGGCAGCTTATCGACGCCGGTGCTGAGCAGTTCGGCGAAGCCGGCTGCCCGGCGTGAGCCCGGCGCGGCCAGGCCGGCGTGTTCGCCGATCAGCCCGTAGGTCTTGACCAGGGCCGGATAGGTCCACGCCAGGGCGGCCGCGCCAATCGGCGCGCCCAACAGCTGGGCTATGGTCATCGAACGCGGCGTCGAGCCGATCATGTGGCCGGCTTTATAGTCCTGCATCAGGCCCTCGGACGTCACGGCAATGGTCCCCACCGTGCCGCCGCCGAGGATATTGGCCGTCACGCTGCCCGGCGCGATCGCCGCGAACAGCCCCTGGGTCAGGTTCGAGAGGGCGCCGATCGGTCCCCAGTTGGTTTCGCCCAGAGCCCGCAGGCCGACCAGCATCAACGGTATGGCCAGCAGGATCGACAGCAACGTCAACCAGGCCGGCAGGCCGAAGATCAGCCATTGAATGGCGCACAGCGCGATCGACAGCGCCACCGCGCCGCCAATGACCAGCCCGAGTGGAAACTCCTCCCCGCTGACGCTGGCCTGTCGCAGGGCCGCGAAGGCGTTCAGCAACAGCCGCCACTTCAGCGCCAAGGCGGTCAGGCCACCGGCCAGCATCATGCCCAGGCCCGGCCACATCACCCAATAGAGCACCTGGGTGCGGGTGGGATGGTCTGGCAATACGCCATAGGTGACCAGCGCCCACGGCGCGACGATCCAGCCGAGCACCCCGCCCAGCAGCATCCAGGCGTTGACGCGCAGGCCGACGATGATCCCCGAGCCGACGCTGAGCAGACTATAGGAAACCCCCACACCCATCCGCGCCACCACGAAGACGGCGCCGGCCGCGCCCAGCGTAAGGGCTCCCGGGGTCCAGGCCTCGGGGATCAGTTCGAAGATCTTGGCGTCCTCGCGCAGCAGCATCACCAGGCCGGACGCCAGCAACCCCAGCGCCAGCACGATCGCGGCGCGGCGCGCGTTCTGGAACGCCGGGTCGGTTTGGGCCAGTCCGCGAGGCGGGTCGAGCACGATCAGGGTTTCGCCCGCCGCCATGCCGTCCGGGAACGGCAGTTTCTCATCGACGATGAAATGCCTGCGCATCGGCACGGCCAGAAGCACGCCCAACAGCGACGCGGTGCTCAGCCAGATGAAGGTCTGGATCGGGGTCGGGTCGAGGTGGAAACTGACGATCTTGGAAGCGCGGAGCATTTCGAACGAGGCGAGCACCGTGCACATGAACGCCGTCTGCGCCGCCGAGGTGCCGGCGGTCTGGACGATGTTGTTCTGCCAGCGGTCATAGCTTTTGCGGGCGATGAGACTGAGGATCAGGAAGCCGAAGAAGGCCGAAACCACCGAGACGTTCGGCCCGAAGCCCAGTTTCAGAACCATATAGGGATAGGACGCGCCCATGATCGCCGCGACGATGGCGCCGGCGAACAGCGCCTGCGGGGTCAGCTCCGAACCGCGTGGCCGGGGCGTGGTTGGGGTGAGCGCGGTGGCTTCGGAAACCGGATCGATAGGTTTTTCCATCAGGCGCCCGGGACGTCGGCCGACAGGACGCCGCCTTGGGCCAGGGCCTCGACCGCCTCGGGCGCCAAGCCCAGCCATTCGCCCAGCACCTCGCCATTGTGCTCGCCCCGGTGCGGAGCACCGCCACGCACGCCGCTGCTGGCGTGGGAAAAGCGATAGGGAGACTGGGGAATCGGCCGGGTTCCGCCGGCCCGGTCATCGACCTGTGCAATCGATCCGCGGTGCGCGAGAGTAGGCTGGTCGCGAAGGTCGTGACCGCGCCGCACCTCACCCCAGGCGACATTGATCTTGTCCATCGCCGCGGCGACCTGGTCCCAATCGGCCAGGCCGCGCATGAAGGCGTCCACCGCGGCGCGGCGCGCGGCGATCTTGGTCGCCAGATCCTCCACGCCCTCGGCCGGATCGGCGAAGCCCAAACCCCTGGTCAGGCTGCGCCATAGATGACGAAAGTCGGCCGACACCAGAACAGGGCCGGCGCCGGTTTGCCAGACGTCGTTGGGCAAGCCCATGGAGCCCTCGGCGTCCTCGAGTTCGTAGAGAATCTGGTCGTCGCTCACCAGGGTGGCGTCCATCATGGCGATGTCGACGTGCTGGCCCAAACCAGTCCGCTCGCGCATGATCACCGCCGAAAGCACCCCGATCAGCCCGTGCAGCGAGGCGTTGGTGTCGGCCACCGACAGCGGCAGGTCGCCCCTGGCCACGTTTCCGCGCCGCATGGTGCGACCCATCAGGCCCAGCTCGGCGTGAACGATTGGGGCATAGGCCGGACGGCGCGACTCGGGGCCGTTATGACCGAAACCGGATATCGACAGCATGATCAGACGCGGATTGACCGCTTTCAGCGCCTCATAGCCCAGGCCCAGCCGCGGCATGACATCGGGCCGATAGTTCTCGATCAGGATGTCGGCATGGCGGGCAAGATCGAGGATCAAGGCGGCCGCGCCAGGCGCGCGCAGATCGACGCAGATGTTGCGCTTGCCGGCGTTCTGCTGGTGATAATAACCTGGAATACCGCCAATCACCTTACCCCAGAACCGCGTCACGTCGCCGTCCGGCGGCTCGACCTTGACCACGTCGGCGCCCAGATCGGACAGCATGCGCCCGGCGAAAGGTCCAGCCAGCACCCGCGATAGGTCCAGAACTTTCAGTCCCGCCAGCGGATAGGTCGCATCGATGGTCGACATGGTGTTTTTGCTCCCGACAAAGAGACCGATTGACGGCCGCCCTGGTCTTTGACCGAATGGCGGAAACTATAAGCCCAGGGAAGACATACGGTCCATGAAGCCATCCGCAGCGGTCCCGGGCGACCGCCAGCTCGATCTTCCAACCAAGATTTTCTATGGCTTCGGATCGGTGGCTTTCGGGGTCAAGGACAACGGCTTCAGCTATCTGCTTCTGCTGTTCTACAATCAGGTGATGGGGCTGCCGGCCACCCTGGTCGGCCTGGCCCTGATGATCGCCCTGGTGTTCGACGCGGTCATCGATCCGATGATCGGCCAGTTCTCCGACAATCTGCGCACCCGCTGGGGCCGGCGTCACCCGCTGATGTACGCGGCCGCCCTGCCGATGGCGATTCTCTATGTCGCCTTGT
>JANYFU010000091.1 GCA_025359665.1 Caulobacteraceae bacterium | reverse complement strand
GTTGTGCGCCGCCATCGGCCGCTCGCCCTGGAACACCCGGATTGTCACCGCGCTCTGGTTGTCGTCGGCGGTGGAGAACACCTGGCTCTTCTTGGTCGGGATGGTGGTGTTGCGCTCGATCAATGGCGTGAACACCCCGCCCAGGGTCTCGATGCCCAGGGTCAGGGGCGTCACGTCGAGCAGCAGCACGTCCTTGACGTCGCCTTGCAGAACCCCGGCCTGGATCGCGGCGCCCAGCGCCACCACTTCGTCGGGATTGACACCGGTGTGCGGCTCGCGGCCGAAGAACTCCTTCACGACCTCGACGACCTTGGGCATGCGGGTCATGCCGCCCACCAGGATCACCTCGTCGATCTCCGACTTCTTCAGGCCGGCGTCCTTCAGCGCCTGTTCGCAAGGCCCGATGGTCTTGGCCACCAGGTCCTCGACCAGGGCTTCCAGCTTGGCGCGGGTGATCTTGATGTTGAGGTGCAGCGGGCCGGATGCATTCATCGAAATGAAGGGCAGATTGACTTCATATTGCGCGGTGAAGGACAACTCTTTCTTGGCCTTTTCGGCTTCCTCCTTCAGGCGCTGCAGGGCGAGCTTGTCCTTGCGCAGGTCGACGCCCTGTTCCTTCTTGAATTCATCGGCCAGATATTCGACGATCCGCATGTCGAAGTCCTCGCCGCCGAGGAAGGTGTCGCCGTTGGTGGCCTTCACCTCGAATACGCCGTCGCCGATCTCCAGGATCGAGACGTCGAAGGTGCCGCCGCCCAGGTCATAGACCGCGATCTTCTTGCCCTCGGTCTTGTCCAAACCATAGGCCAGGGCGGCCGCGGTGGGTTCGTTGATGATGCGCAGCACTTCCAGGCCGGCGATCTTGCCGGCGTCCTTGGTGGCCTGGCGCTGGGCGTCGTTGAAATAGGCCGGGACGGTGATCACCGCCTTTTCCACCTTCTCGCCCAGGTGGGCCTCGGCGGCTTCCTTCATTTTCTGGAGAATGAAGGCGGAGATCTGCTGGGGCGAATAATCCTTGCCGTGGGCCCGCACCCAGGCGTCGCCCGTCGGACCCTTGGTAATGCCATAGGGCACCATGCCCTTGTCCTTTTCGACCATCGGGTCGGAAAAGGCGCGGCCGATCAGGCGCTTGATGGCGAAGAAGGTGTTTTCGGGGTTGGTGACGGCCTGACGTTTGGCCGGCTGGCCGATCAGGCGCTCGCCATCCTCCAACAGGGCGACGACCGACGGGGTGGTCCGCACGCCCTCGGCGTTTTCTATGACCTTGGGGGTCTTGCCATCCATGATGGCGACACAGGAATTGGTCGTTCCGAGGTCAATACCAATGATCTTGCTCATACCAGTCTTCTTTCGCTCCTTTTGAGGCGAACAGCGGCTTTGGCCTTCATCAAACCCGAAGCGCCTTGATCGCGGCTGTTCCCTGTTCAGCCGGGGGCGTGAACCGCGAGGTCCGGCCACCCTGGCCATGATCTTGAATGTGGCGCGGAACCGCCCGATAGGGTGATCACGCCCGCTGCCCGGATATGGGAACCGAGTCGGGCGTCGCAAGGGCGCGAGGCGCATCGCCGACAGGTAACCAGCCTTCATTTGGCCCGGGCCTATCGGTTTGACGGACAATCGACCTGTTGGCGGGAGGAGGGGTTGGATGGAGGCGGGGTTCAGGCTTCATCCAGGCTATCTGGGGTTGGCGGATCAGCAGGCCCTAGTCGACACAGTCCTGACGGCCGCGCTGTTGGCTCCGTTCTATCGAGCGATGACGCCATTGGGTAAGCCGATGAGCGTCGAAATGACCAATTTCGGCGCCATGGGCTGGTTCAGCGATCACGCCGGATACCGTTATCAGCGTCTTCATCCTGGGACGGGCCGGCCATGGCCGGCCATCCCACCGCTTCTGCTCGAGCTTTGGCGAACCTTGGCGGACCGGCGAGCGGACGCTGACTGCTGCCTGGTCAATCTCTATCGGGACGGAGCCCGGATGGGCCCGCACCAGGATCGCGACGAGGCGGATTTCAGTTTTCCCGTGCTGTCGGTGTCGCTGGGCGATATGGCCGTGTTCCGGATCGGCGGCGTGAGCCGAAAGGGACCCAGCCGTTCGGTCCGCCTGGCTTCTGGCGACATCTGCGTGCTCGCCGGCGCCGACCGCCTGGCCTTTCATGGCGTCGATCGTGTTCTAGCCGGCTCCTCGCGCCTCATTCCGGGGGGTGGCCGGCTGAACCTCACCTTGCGCCGAGCGGCGCCTTTGACAGCCGGGCGCGACCAGGGGAGCATCGATTCAACTGGAGGAAGACCATGACCAATCTCACCCACCCCGAAGGCGTCCGATCCGAGGACCTGCACCTCACCCGCCGTGGCGTGGCCGCGGTGTTCTTCTCCGGCTACGCTCTCGCGGCGGTCTCGGCCCAGGCGGAGCCGATTCATACCGATGAGGCCGGACTGACCATCGAGACCGTGACCCTGCCGGCTCCGGACGGTTTCGCCCTGCCGGCCTATGTCGCGCGGCCGAAGGCCAAGGGGCGTTTCCCGGCGGTGATCGTCGCCTCCGAGATTTTCGGCGTCCACGACTACATCAAGGACGTCTGCCGGCGCTTCGCCAAGCTGGGCTATGTGGCCATCGCCCCAGCCTTCTTCGTGCGCGTGGCCGACCCCGCGCCGATCGCCGACATCGCCGAGGTGATCAAGATCGTCATGAAAGCCCCGGACCCCCAGGTCATGGGAGACGTAAGCGCGGCCTTGAAGTTCCTCAAGAGCCAAGCCTTTGTCGATCCCGGCAAGATCGCCATCACCGGCTTTTGCTACGGCGGCGGCGTCACTTGGCTGGCTTGTGAAAATTTCGCCCAGATCAAGGTGGGTGTCGCCTGGTATGGCAAGATGATGCGGCCCCCTGGCGCCTCGGACGATCCCAACAGATTGTGGCCCATCGAACGTGTGGAGGCGTTGCAGGCGCCCGTCCTGGGCCTTTATGGCGGCAAGGATGGTCTGACAGCCGGGGTCCCGGCAATGCGCGAGGCCTTGGCCAAGGCTGGCAAGACCGACAGCCAGATCATCGTCTATCCGGACGCCCAACACGGCTTCCACGCTGACTACCGGCCCTCGTACAACCCAACCGACGCGGCCGACGGTTGGTCACGATTGCTGGCGTTCTTCGCCAGTCATGGTGTCGCGCCCCGCCCGTACAAGGTCGCCTGACCGTCGAGTTGGGATCAGTCGCGAAGTCTACGGGTAAGGATCTCAAGGTCCCGGGCGAGTTGCGGGTCGAGGGCGCGCAGTTCCTCGATCCGGCGGACCGCGTGCAGTACGGTGGTGTGATCCCGCCCGCCAAAGCGTCGTCCGATATCGGGCAGTGACCGGGTGGTCAGCTGCTTAGCCAGCCACATCGCCGCCTGGCGTGGGCGCGCAAGCGACCTCGCCCGGCCCGGTGAGATCAGATCCGCCTGCTTCAGGCCGAAGTGCTCGGAGGTTGCCTTCTGGATCTCATCCACGGTCACGCGCTTTTCGCCAGCGCGCAGATGAGGCCGCAACACGTCCTGCGCTTCGTTCAGTGACAGCGCGCCGATGCCGCCACCCACCCGCGCGATCAGGATATTCAACGCGCCTTCCAGTTCCCGCACGCTGTCGCTGAAGCGGTCGGCCAGGAAGGCGGCCACCTCGGCCCGCAGCGATCCCGAAAAGCCTTGTTGGCGTCCCATCACCTGAACCTTGCGATCGAGGATTCCGAGCCTCAGCGTCCGGTCCGCGGGCTCGATGCCGCACACCAGCCCGGCCGACAGGTGCGAACGCAGGCGGGCGTCAAGTTCGGTCAGGGCCGACGCCGGGCGATCGGCGGAGAACACTACGCGCCGCCCGTCCTCCATCAGCGCCGCCAGGGTGTGGAACAGTTCCTCCTGGGTCGACTGTTTGCCGCCGATGAATTGCACGTCGTCGATCAGCAGCAGGTCCGCCGAGCGGAGCTCATCCTTGAAGGCCGTCATCCGCCGTTCCATCACCGCCTGGATAAAGCCGGACAGGAACCGTTCAGAATTCATATAGACCACCTTGCGGTTGGGGGCGGTCTTCATCGCCTCCCAGGCCAAGGCGTTGAGCAGGTGGGTTTTTCCAAAGCCGTAGGGGCCATGGAACACGACGGGATTGAAATGGCCGTCGGTCCATGAGGCCACCCGCCGGGCCACGGCGTGGGCGAATTCGTTGGATTGGCCGGCAACGAAGGTGTCGAAGCTGTAGCGTTCCTGAAGGGTGCTGGCGCGGCAGCCCGGTTGCGCCGCGACGGGCTCCTCTACCGGCGCCATGGGCTGGGCCTCCACGAACTCCTCGGCCGGCGCCGACCCGGAGTCTCGACCGTTCTGCGCTTCGAATTCAAGTCGCGTTTTCAAGCACAGTGGCCGGCCCGCGGGATCGTTGGCGGCCCATAGCTCACCAATGCGCCTCCAGGCGTAGCGACGAATCCAGTCGCGCGCGACACCCGTGGGCGTGACCAGGCACAGGCCGCCCTCGGAGCTCGCGTGCAGCGAGGCGGGGGCCAGCCATGAGCCAAAGGCGTCGTCGCCCATCTCATGCCGCAAGGCCAGACTGGCTATCGTCCACACCGCGCCCGGTGAGCTGGTCGTCGTCGCCATGGCCGAGTTCGTGTTCATCCCAATCTCCAACACCCCGATAGCGTTCCCGATCCCGCTTCCCCCGTTCCGACGCGGTTTGGCCATGTCTGGCTCTAATCCGGCGTGCAAAATCATTGGGCCAAACGACCTCGCGAGGCGGACAAACATGTCCCGCCGTCGTGATTAATCGTCCGTACAAGATCGATACTGCTGATCGCCTCAGACTAGCCCTGGAGGGGCTGTCGTCAACGCTAAAATCCGCTTCCACCGGCCACTTTGACCGTTGACTCGGGCCAAGCGTCGGAAGGGTCTAGGGAAACTGAAATTAATAAATTTTTAGGGATTTGGCGGTCTGTTTTTGTTCGCGCCAGTTTGCGCGCCAAACCCGCCCGAAAGGCGGGAAAATGCGTTTATATCTATAAAATTCAATAAGTTAGGATACGGGCGAAGAGTTTAGGCGGTAGCCATTTTCTTCAGTTGACGGTGTAGGCGGGACACCTTGCGCGCGCCGGTGTTCCTATGGACGACGCCCTTGCCGACGGCTCTCATCAGCTCGCTTTGGGCGGTGGTGAAGGCGGTCTTGGCGGCGGTGGCGTCACCGGCCTCGACGGCCTCGTCGAACTTGCGCAAAAACGTCCTGACGCGCGAACGGCGCGACTTGTTGACTTCGGTGCGGCGTTCGATTTTGCGGATGGCTTTCTTGGCGCCGGGATTGTTGGCCATGGTCGTTCAACTTTCGGGTGACCGCCCCGGCCTGCCGGGCGCGCGGTCATAAAAAACGGGAGGCGGCGGTATAGGTGATGGTCAACGGGTGGTCAATGCGGTCGCCGGGGGGATTTTCCGCCGCGTTCAGGAGCCGTCCGCGGGGCCATCGACCACCAGCCCGTCGGCCCGTAGAAGCGCCGGCACGCCGTCGGGTCCTAGCAGATGGCCGGCGCCCACAACCACCACTGTAACGCCGGGGTTTCGCGCCAGGCGGCGAAGGATACGCGCCCATCGGTGATTCCGGTCAGCGATCAGCCGACGGTAGATCGCGGGTGCCGCCGCCTCCAGCGGGACCAGATCGTCGCGCCTCAGGCCGGCTATGTCTCCCGCCATCCAGGCCCTGACGGTTCGATCATAGGTGGGGCCGTTGGCGATCAGTTCGCGCGCGGTCTCGTCAAGCGAGGCGATCTGATCAGCCGGCGCGCTTCCGGCCAGAAAGCCGATCTGCTGGGCCACGGTCTCAAGCCCGTGCCGTCGCGCGGCGCTGGGGGCCTCGTCCTGAATCCGGGACTCAACCCCCTCCGAAACCAGTCCTCCCGAGCGGGCGTCGGCGGCTAGTTCCAGGGCGATTTCAGCCATCCACGGCCGCAACGGCGTCAATATTCGCGCATCCAGCCCGACGATCCTGGCGGCGGCTTCCAGCCGGGTGCGCTGATCGGCGGTCACGTGGCTCCAGAGGCTGTCGCCCGGCGAGAGACGGCCGAGGCGATTGGTCAACCGCGCGGCGGTCTCGTCGGTGGCTCGGTCGATGGGAAGTTCGAACCACAGGTCGCCGGCGCGCGCGAGCGCGGCCTCCAACGCGGGGGGGCGCCAGTCCAGGCCCTTGGGTAACAGGTGGACCGAGCCGAACAGCACCACCACCCCCCGGGAGCCGTGAACGGTCCAAACCGGCGGCGCGGCCCGCACAGCGCCGGCCAGCAGGCTCAGGACGACACCCAGCAATGTGGCGCGTCGGCGCGTCACTTCTGGCAGACCGGGCAATGGAAGGTGGAGCGGCCGGCCTGCGCCGTTCGGGCGATCACGCCCCCGCAGCGCGGCGTCGGGCAAGGTTCACCTTCGCGGCCGTAAACGCGGAAGTCATGCTGAAAATAGCCCATGGCGCCGTCGACCGCGGCATAATCGCGCAGTGTCGATCCCCCCGCCGTGATCGCCGCCTCGAGCACCATGGTGATCGCGCCATGCAGAGCCGTCAGTTTTCGCGTCCCGATCTCGGCGGCGGGCTTGAAGGGTGAGATTTTGGCGTGGTGCAGCGCCTCGCAGACATAGATGTTGCCGAGCCCGGCGACCACGCGCTGATCGAGCAGCAGCGTCTTCGCGCCCTGCCGGCGTCCGGCGAAGGCCCGCGCCAGGCGCCCGGCGTCGAAAGCCGGGCTCAAGGGTTCCGGTCCCATGGCCGCGAAGCGGGGGTGAAGTTCGAGCGTCGCGGTCGGGATCAGGTCCATATAGCCAAAGCGCCGGGCGTCGAAATAGGTTAGCCAGGCCCCGCCGTCGGTCTCGAAGACGATGTGGGCGTGTTTGGGATCGGCCGGCGTGGCCAGGGCGAACTCGCCCGGCGCCTGGGGCGGACCGCCTGCCTCGACCACGAACCGGCCGGTCATGCCCAGGTGGATGATCAAGGTGTCGTCCCGGTCCAGAGGCGCCAGAATATATTTGCCCCGCCGCGACAGGCTTTCGACCCGCGCGCCGGTCAGGCGCTGGACGAAGCCGTCGGGCAGGGGGAAGCGCAGGTCTGGCCGCCGGGCGATCACCCGCACGAGGCGCGCGCCGCTCAGATGGGGCTCAAGGCCCCTGCGGACAGTCTCGACTTCCGGAAGCTCGGGCATGGGACTGCCTACCCCGGTAGCGCCGCTGGCGCCACGGGCGCTTGGGCCTTAAGAGACCGCCATGAGCGAAGACGCGGCCACATTCGGGTATCGTGACGTTGATCCGGCCGACAAGCCAGGTCTGGTGCGGGGGGTCTTTGACAGTGTCGCCCGGCGCTATGACATCATGAACGACCTGATGAGCGGGGGTGTTCACAGACTGTGGAAAGACGCCGCCGCGGCGCGCCTCAATCCCCAGCCCGGCGAGGTGATCATCGACTGCGCTGGTGGCACCGGCGACATGGCCCGCCGGTTCGCGAAGATGGCCGCGGCGGCCCAGGCCCGACGCGGCGGCTCGCCGGCCCGGGTGGTGGTGATCGACTACAATCAGAAAATGATCGAGGCCGGCCGGGCGCGGGGCGCCGACCCCAATATCGTCTGGGCGGTGGGCGACGCCCAGGCCCTGCCGCTGCCGGACGCCGGCGCCGACGCCTATTGCATCAGTTTCGGCCTGCGCAACGTCACCGACATCGCCCGAGCCTTGAGGGACGCGAGGCGGGCGTTGCGGCCGGGCGGCCGGTTCCTGTGCCTCGAGTTTTCCAGACCCACCACCGAGGCGCTGCGCCGGATCTATGACGCCTATTCGTTCCGCGTCATTCCGGCGGTGGGCGCCGCCGTGGCGGGAGACCGCCAGTCCTACGAATATCTGGTGGAGAGCATCCGGCGCTTTCCCGATCAGGCCCGCCTAGCCGCGCTGATGGAAGGCGCGGGGTTCTCCCGGGTCAGTATCAGCAATTTCAGCGGCGGGGTCTGCGCCCTGCATCAGGGGTGGGCGATCTGACCGACGGACTTTCGACCCTGCCCCGGCTGGTGGGCGCGGCCTGGAGTCTCGTGCGCGCCGACGCCCTGGCGCCCCGGGAGATCGCGCCGCTACTGCCCGGCTGGGCGCGGTTCCTGGCCGGCTTCCTGCGGCTGTTCGCGGGGCGTGAGGCCAGGAGCGGTCGCCCGGGAGAGCGGCTGGCGCGGGTGCTCGAACGCCAGGGGCCGGTGGCGATCAAGCTCGGTCAGTTCCTGTCGACCCGCGGCGACGTGTTCGGCGCCGCCTTTGCCGACGACCTTGGCCACCTGAAGGATCGCCTGGCGCCGTTCGCGCGTCCCGTGGCGATCGCCGAGGTCGAGCGCGCGCTCGGCCGGCCGCTGGGAAGCCTGTTTTCCAGTTTCGACGAGGCGGTCGGCGCCGCCTCCCTGGCTCAGGTGCATGCCGCCACGCTGCTGGATGGCCGGCGCGTGGCGGTCAAGGTGCTTCGCCCGCGGGTCGAGGCCCGCGTCGCGGCCGATATCGCCGCCCTGAATCTGGCCGCGCGTCTGGTGGACGTCGTGGCGGCCGCCGCTCGGCGGCTGGAACCGCGCGCCTTCGTGGACACCATCGCCCGGGCGCTGCGGCTGGAGCTT
This sequence comes from Caulobacteraceae bacterium, assembly GCA_025359665.1. Classification (GTDB taxonomy): domain Bacteria; phylum Pseudomonadota; class Alphaproteobacteria; order Caulobacterales; family Caulobacteraceae; genus Acaudatibacter. Next base: position 3,122 of record JANYFU010000091.1, on the reverse strand, counting down.
GACCTCAGGTTCGAAGCCGCGGGAGCGGACGAACTTCGCCAGGCGATGAGCCTCGATCCCTATATGACCGCGCCGGCCGTGGTCTGGGATGGGGTCGCGCGCCGGGTGCTGACCCTGGAGTGGGTCGTCGGCGACGCCTTGTCGGAGGCCGCCGTGCTGGACCGCCCGGGTCTTGATCGGCCTCGCCTGGCCGGCGATCTGATCCGCGCTTTCCTGGCCCAGGCGATGGACCACGGGGTGTTCCACGCCGATCTTCACGAGGGCAATCTGTTCGTCGATCCGCGGGGTCGGCTGGTGGCGGTGGACTTCGGCATCGTCGGACGGCTCGGACCCGGCGAGCGGCGCTATCTGGCCGAGATCCTGTGGGGGTTTCTCAACCGGGACTATCCACGCGTGGCCGCCGTCCACTTTGAGGCCGGCTACGTGTCGGCCGGCCATGACCGCGCCGCCTTCGCCCAGGCCCTGCGGGCGGTGGGCGAGCCGATCTTCGGCCGCGCGGCGGGCGATGTGTCGATGAACCGGCTGCTGACCCAACTGTTCGAAATCACCGCCCTATTCGAGATGCGCCTGCGTCCCGAACTGGTTCTGCTCCAGAAGACCATGGTGACGGTCGAAGGGGTGGCGCGTCGCATCGATCCGGGTCTCGATATCTGGGCGGCCGCCGAGCCGGTGGTCCGTCGCTGGATCACCCGCGAGCTGTCGCCCGGCCGCCGCTTGCGCGACCTGGGCGAACAGGCCCGCGGCGCCCTCATCCGCTTGGCCGAAGGCGGCGCCCCAGTCTTGCCCGTTCCTCCACCCCCGGCCGCCCGCGGCTTCGATGGCGGCAGCTTCGCGCTGGGTATCGCCGCCGCCGCCCTGGCGTTCCTGACCGCGTGGCTGGCGCGCTAGAACCCGTCAGCCCTGATCCGAGCCGCCGCCCTGGGATCCCTTGGCGCGGGTGGCCTCCCGGTCTTTCTGTTGGGCCCAGTAGGTGGCGCCGCCGTGGGGCTTGAACATGGTCCGTGGCGCGCCAGTCTTGGCCACCACGACGAAGATATTGCCCTTTGCGTCGTACATCAGCTTGTCGCCGTTAGACCGGTCGATGGTCTCCACGTCATGCGGCGGTTTTTCGATGAACGCGTGAGCCTTGGTCACATAGTCGGTCTCGGTGCCGGCGCTGAAATCGCCGCCGTTCTTGGTGAACTGATATTCGGCGTTTTCTTCGGCCGTGTGTTTGCGGTTTGCCGCCCAAAGCGGTTTGCCGTCGATCTGAGGCACGGGCAGGTCGCGAGGGTCTCGGCCACCGGATTGGCCCCGATCGCCATCGGCGGACGCCGAAGTTCCGGACGAGCGAACCCCATTTGAGGCGACAGCAGAAGGTTTTCCATCGCAACCAGCAAGAGACAGAACCAGAATGGCGGTCACGCCGAGACCGGCAATTTGTGAAAACATGATTGATTTCATGATATTCCTCGATGTTTGGTGTGAAAGTGTCGGTTCATTCGTGCTGCAAAACGCAACCTAAGAACGGAAAAAGAACTTTTTTGGCCCTTTGTCCAGGGGCTTTTTCGGTTTATTTGCAATTATATTCGGATAAAGGACGCCAAGCGTGAACCACAAGCGGGTGTTGCTGATCGTCGGTGGCGGGGTGGCGGCCTATAAGGCTCTGGCACTGGTGCGCCTGCTGCGGAAGGCGGGCATCGCCGTGCGGCCGATCCTCACCGCCGCCGGCGCGCGCTTCGTCACCCCCCTTTCATTGTCCGCCCTGGCCGAGGACGCCGTCCGAGCCGACTTGTTCTCGCTGGGGGATGAAGCCGAGATGGGCCATATCCAGCTCTCGCGGTCGGCCGATCTGGTGCTGGTGGTTCCCGCCACCGCCGATTTGATGGCCAAGGCGGCGCACGGCCTGGCCGACGACCTGGCCTCCACCACTCTGCTGGCCACCGATAAGCCCGTGATGATGGCGCCGGCGATGAATGTCCGGATGTGGCTGCACCCGGCCACCCGGCGCAATCTGGCGACCCTGAAAAGCGACGGTGTCACTTTCATCGGCCCTGACGAGGGCGCCATGGCTTGCGGCGAATATGGACCCGGCAGAATGGCCGAGCCGGAGGCGATCTTCGAAGCGGTCGTGGCGGCGCTAGGCGCGGACCTTTCGCCAGGACCGCTGGCCGGGCGGCATGTGCTGGTAACGGCTGGTCCGACCGCCGAACCGATCGACCCCGTGCGGGTCCTGACCAACCGCTCCAGCGGCAAGCAGGGCTATGCGATCGCCGGCGCCTTGGCGGTCCTGGGCGCGCGGGTGACCCTGGTGTCTGGACCCACGGCGCTAGCGCCGCCGCTTGGCGTGGATCGGCTCAATATCGAGACCGCCCTGGAAATGGAGGCGGCTTGCCGGAACGCTCTCCCGGCCGACGCGGCGGTCTGCGTGGCGGCGGTTTCCGATTGGCGCCCGGACGCCGCCTTTCCCCTCAAACTGAAGAAAGGGACGGGCGGGCCTCCCACGGTGTCCCTCGTGGAAAACCCCGACATCCTGGCGGGCCTCGCGGCCGCCGGTCCGCATCGACCGGGCCTGGTTGTCGGCTTCGCCGCCGAGACCCATGACCTGGAGGACAACGCCCGCGCGAAGCTCAAGCGCAAGGGCTGCGACTGGATCGTGGCCAATGATGTCGGCGGCGGGCAGGCCGGTGGTGGGGCGATCATGGGCGGCGATGAGAACGAGGTGCTGATCATCGACCGTCAGGGTGAAGAGCGATGGCCTCGCGCCGGCAAGGCGGAGGTGGCTAGGCGATTGGCGGCGCGGATCGCCGCCTCCCTGTCGAGCGGTGGGAAGATCTGATGGTCAAGGTGCGGATTGTTCGCCTTGAACATGCGGAGGGCTTGCCCCTGCCGGCCTATGAGACCGCCGACGCCGCGGGAATGGACCTACGCGCCGCGGTTGCCGAAGACCAGCCGCTGGTTCTGTCCCCGGGCCAGCGCGCCGCCATTCCCACGGGCCTGGCTATCGCCCTGCCGCCCGGTTTCGAGGCCCAGGTGCGGCCAAGATCGGGTCTGGCGCTGAAGAACGGCGTCACCGCCCTCAATTCCCCCGGCACCATCGACGCCGACTATCGCGGTGAAATCAAGGTGATCCTGATCAACCA
>JANYFU010000062.1 GCA_025359665.1 Caulobacteraceae bacterium | reverse complement strand
GAGTTCAAGAAGGAACAGGGCGTCGATCTGCGCAAGGACAAGCTGGCTTTGCAGCGCCTGAAGGAAGAGGCTGAAAAGGCCAAGAAGGAACTGTCCTTCACCGCGCAATATGAAGTCAATCTGCCCTTCATTTCGATGAATGCATCCGGCCCGCTGCACCTCAACATCAAGATCACCCGCGCCAAGCTGGAAGCCCTGGTTGAGGATCTGGTGGCCAAGACCATCGGCCCCTGCGAACAGGCGCTGAAGGACGCCGGCCTGAAGAAGTCGGAGATCGACGAAGTTATCCTGGTCGGCGGTATGACCCGCATGCCCAAGGTCGTCGAAATCGTGAAGGAATTCTTCGGTCGCGAACCGCACACCGGCGTCAATCCCGACGAAGTGGTCGCTCTGGGTGCGGCGATTCAGGCCGGCGTTCTGCAGGGTGACGTCAAGGACGTCCTGCTGCTGGACGTCACGCCCCTGACCCTCGGCATCGAAACCCTGGGCGGCGTGTTCACGCCATTGATCGAGCGCAACACCACCATCCCGACCAAGAAGAGCCAGGTGTTCTCCACCGCCGACGACAACCAGAGCGCGGTGACAATCCGGGTGTTCCAGGGCGAGCGGCCGATGGCGGCGCACAACAAGCTGCTGGGTCAGTTCGATCTGGTCGGAATTCCGCCGGCCCCGCGCGGCATTCCTCAGGTGGAGGTGACTTTCGACATCGACGCCAACGGCATCGTCAATGTTTCGGCCCGGGACAAGGCGACCGCCAAGGAGCAGTCGATCCGCATCCAGGCCAACGGCGGGCTGTCGGACACCGACATCGAGGCGATGGTCAAGGAAGCCGAAGCCAACGCCGCCGAGGACAAGAAGCGCAAGGAACTGGTGGAAGCCAAGAACCACGCCGACGCCCTGATCCACTCCACTGAAAAGGCCATGGCCGAACACGGCGACAAGGTTGGCGCGGAAGAGAGGACCGCCATCGAGGCGGCCATCGCCGATCTGAAGAGCGAGATCGAGGGCGAGAACACCGAAGCCATCACCGCCAAGACCCAGACCCTGATGCAGGCGTCGATGAAGCTCGGCGAGGCGATGTATCAGGCCCAACAAGGCGCTCCCGGGGCCGAAGCGCCGGCGGCGGACGACGGCGTGGTGGACGCCGAGTTCGAAGACGTGTCCGCCGAAAAGAAGTAGGGCCCACGCCCGGTGAGTCCTCCGACGCGATCGTCACCGCGTCGGAGGCCGTCGCCAGGTTCACGAGACTGGTTTGAATATCCGAGGGGTCTGACGTTTCCATGCGGGACTACTATGAATTGCTTGGGGTTCAGCGGACCTGCGACGACGCGGGGCTGAAGGCGGCTTTTCGCAAGCTAGCCATGGAACACCACCCCGACCGCAACGGCGGCTCCGCCGAGGCGACAGCGCGATTCAAGGAAATCAACGAAGCTTATTCAGTCCTTTCGGACGCCAACAAGCGCGCGGCCTATGACCGGTTCGGCCATGCCGGGTTGAACGGCCAGGGCCCCGGACCCAGCGGCGGGTTCAACGATGTCAACGACATCTTCAACGACGTATTCGGCGATGTGTTCGGCGACATGTTCGGCCGGGGCCAGAGGTCGCAAGGACCAGCCCGCGGCCAGGATCTGCGTTACGATCTGGAGATCAGCCTGGAGCAGGCCTACGCGGGCGCCGAGGTCAAGATCAAGGTTCCCGCGGCCATGGCCTGCGACGCCTGTGACGGCTCGGGGGCGAAGCCGGGAACGAGCCCGACCACCTGCGTCGCCTGCGCCGGGGCCGGCCGCGTGCGACGCAGTCAGGGCTTTTTCCAGGTGGAGACCACCTGTCCGAGGTGCGGCGGCGCCGGCCGCGTGGTTCTCGACCCCTGCAAGAGCTGCGCCGGCCAGGGCCAGGTGCGTCGCGAGCGCGTGCTCGAGGTGCGGATTCCGGCCGGCGTCGACGACGGCTCGCGGATCCGGCTGTCGGGTGAAGGCGATACGGGGGCGCGCGGCGGACCGCGTGGCGACCTCTACATATTCCTTTCCGTGAAGCCCCACGAACTGTTCGAGCGGGACGGGCTTGATCTGCTCTGCTCGGTGCCGGTGGCCATGACCACGGCGGCCCTGGGCGGGGACATCGAGGCGCCCTGTCTGCTGGGCGGCGAAAACTGCGATGGCCAGTGCAAGATCAAGGTCAAGATCCCCGAGGGCGCCCAGCCGGGCCAGACCGTGCGCCTGCGCGGCAAGGGGATGCCGTCCCTGCGCACGCGCCAGCGCGGCGATCTGGTGGTCCAGCTCGACATCGAGACGCCGACCCGCCTGACGCCGAAACAAAAGGCGCTGATGCGGGAGTTCGCCGAATTGTGCGGCGACCAGCAGAACCCCCGTTCGGCGACCTTCTTCCGCAAGGCCAAGCAATTCTGGACCGATGTGACCGGCGTCGAGGGTCGCGCTTAAACCGAGCCCGTCAGCCCGTTGATGTCCGGCCAGAGGAAGGCGGTCTCACGAAAGCCACCACCCCAGCCCTGAACGGCGCGGCCCTGAACCGGAAGACCGCCCAGGTGGGTGTAGAAGCCGCGCGCGGGCTCGTTGCCATCGAGCACCCACAGGCTCAGAGAATCGGCGCCGCGCGCCTGGAGCACGCGGGCCGTTGCGACCAGCAGCCGCCTGCCTAATCCGAGTTTCTGGGCTGTCTTGAGCAGATAGAGGGTTGAGACTTCGGCGCGTCGCCCATCATTGTCGACGTGACCGGCGCAATAGCCCGACAGACCACCCCGCCCCTCGGCCGCCAGCATCACTTCCAGAGGCTTCTCAGACATCAGTTGGCGGCGGAATCGGCGTGTGTAGAGCTGAGGGTTCATACGCCAGAGGTAGATATCCGGCAGCAGGCCAGCGTAGGTCTCGCGCCAGGAGGCGACATGGACCTCCGCCAGAGCGGCGGCGTCGCCAGGACCTGGCGCGATGATCATCCTGTCATCGAGACGTTGCATGACCTCCATGCTTGGCGCCAACCGTGGCCACGTCAAGGGCTGACGCCGCCGCCCCGCGCCTATAGCGTGGCGTCGATGAATGCTCCCCAGATGATTCCGAGCGAGCTTCCCACGGCTGAGGGCGCCACGCCCGTCATGGCGCAATATTTCGAGGCCAAGGCGCGGCAACCCGACGCGTTGATCTTTTTCCGCATGGGCGATTTCTACGAGCTGTTCTTCGAGGACGCGGCCAAGGCCTCCGCCGCCATCGGCATCACCCTGACCCACCGAGGCACCCACGCCGGGCAACCCATCCCCATGGCCGGCGTGCCCGCCCACGCCTCCGAGGCCTATCTGGCCAAACTGATCCGCGCCGGGTTCAAGGTGGCGGTCTGCGAGCAGATGGAAGACCCCGCCGAGGCCCGCAAGCGCGGCGCCAAGTCGGTGGTCCGGCGTGACCTGGTCCGGGTCGTCACGCCGGGGACCCTGACCGAGGACGGCCTTCTGGACGCCACCGGGGCCAATCGCCTGGCCGCCATCGGCTGGCGTGGCGGGGTGGCGGCCCTGGCCAGCGTCGAGCTGTCCACCGGCGAGGTCGAGTGCATGACCCT
>JANYFU010000023.1 GCA_025359665.1 Caulobacteraceae bacterium | reverse complement strand
ACCGAGACACGCCCGGCGTTCGGCGCCCAGACCGCGAAATGCACCCCGGCCACGCCCTGATGGACCATCAAATGGGCGCCGAGCTTCTCCCACAGCCGCCGATGCCGGCCCTCGACGAACAGGTGATCGTCCATCTCGCCCAGCACCGGGCCGAAACGAAAGGGGTCGTCGAAATCCCACGCCCCGCCTGCGTTTGACGCGAACAACCGGTAGGCGTCGGTCGGCCCCCCGCCTGTCGCCAGGCCCTCGAACAGGCCTTCCGGATCGCGGCGCTCCAGAGTGGCCGCCCAACGCCCATCGCCGCTGCGCGCCTCGACGGTCTCGGCTCCGGGGACCAGGGCGCGGACCACTACACCCGCCGGATCGGCGTGAGGACCCAGCACGGCGAACGGGTCGCAATGCTGACCACGCACGAGGGCGGCGGCCTCGTCGCTGTCGAGGCGCCAGCCGCCGACCGAAGGATTTGATGTCAAGTCTACTGCACCGGAACGTCCCAGATCTCCCGTGCATACTCCCTTATGGTCCGGTCCGACGAGAACCATCCCATATGCGCGGTGTTGAGGATCGCCGATCGGCGCCACGCCTTCTGATCCTTCCAGCGATCCGCCACCTGGGCCTGCGCCGCCGCATAGGCGTCGAAGTCCGACAGCACCAGGAAGTGGTCGTGGTCGAGCAGGCTCTCCACGAGATCGCGGTAGAGATCAGGTTCCGACGGCGAGAACACGCCGGAGGCCACCTGTTCCAGCACCTGGCTGAGCATTGGCGAGGCGGCGACCAGATCGCGCGCGCCCACGCCGTCGCGCCGCTTTGCCTCCACCTCGGCCGCGGTCATGCCGAAGATGAAGATGTTGTCGTCGCCGACCTGCTGTTTGATCTCCACATTGGCGCCATCGAGGGTGCCGATGGTCAGTGCGCCGTTCAGGGCCAGCTTCATGTTGCCGGTGCCCGACGCCTCCATGCCAGCGGTCGAGATCTGTTCCGACAGGTCCGAGGCCGGGATGATCGCCTCGGCCAGGGAGACGTTGTAGTTGGGCAGGAACACCACCTTCAGCTTGCCGTTCAGGGTCGGGTCGCTGTTGACCACCTGCGCCACATCGTTGATCAGCTTGATGATCAGCTTGGCCCGGTGATAGCTGGCGGCCGCCTTGCCGGCGAAGATCTTCACTCGCGGCGTCCAGCTACGGGTCGGCTGCGCGCGCATCGAGTCATAAAGTGCGATGGTCTCCAGTATGTTCAGAAGCTGGCGCTTGTATTCGTGGATGCGCTTGATCTGGGTGTCGAACAGGGCGTCGGGATTGACGCGGATATGCAGGCGCTCCGAGATCAGCCTCGCCAGCGCCACCTTGTGGTCCTTGCGGATCGCCGCGAAGCGGTCCTGCACGCCGGTATCGTCTGCATAGGCGGCGAAATCGGCCAGCGCCATCGGGTCGTCCAGCACCTTGCCGCCCACGGTTTCGGCCAGCAGTCGGGTCAGGCCCGGATTGGCCTCCATCAGCCAGCGGCGGAAGGTGATGCCGTTGGTCTTGTTGACGATGCGGTCGGGATAGATCCGGTTGAAGGTCGAAAACACCGTCTGGCGCATCAGTTCGGTGTGCAGGGCCGAGACGCCATTGACCTTGTGCGCGCCGACAAAGCTAAGCCAGCCCATCCGCACCTTGCGCCCGGCCTGTTCATCGATCAGCGACACCTCGCCGACCTCGTTCTCCTCGATCTTGCCGGCCGCGCGCAGGCGGTCGAGGTGAAGGGCGTTGATCATATAGATGATCTGCATGTGTCGCGGCAGCAGCCGCTCCATCAGCGGCACGCCCCAATGCTCCAGAGCCTCGGGCAGCAACGTGTGGTTGGTGTAGGAGAACGTCGCCTGGGTGATCGTCCAGGCGGCCTCCCACTCCAGACCGTGCACGTCGACCAGTAGCCGCATCAGCTCGGGGATGGCGATGGCGGGGTGGGTGTCGTTGAGCTGGATGGCCACATGCTCGTTCAGGGCCCGCACGTCACCGTCATGCTGTTCCATGTGCCGGCGGATGATGTCCTGCAAAGCGGCCGAGGAGAAGAAATACTCCTGCCGAAGCCGGAGTTCTTCGCCAGCCGGCGTCTCGTCGCTGGGATACAGCACCTGGGAGATCGACTGCGCCCGGGCCTGCGAAGCCAGCGCCCCCAGGTGATCGCCGCGATTGAACGCCTCCAGCCCCAGTGGGTCCGGCGCACGGGCCGACCACAGCCGCAGGGTGTTTACATGCTTGCCGCGCCAGCCGACCACCGGGGTGTCATAGGCCAGGGCCTCGACGGTTTCGGCGGGGCGCCAGTGATAGCCCCCGGCGCCGGACCCCTCCTGCACCAGCTCCACATGGCCTCCGAAGCCGATGTGGAACAGCACTTCGGGCCGTTCGAACTCCCACGGATTGCCCGAGGCCAGCCAGTTTTCCGGCGCTTCCATCTGCCAGCCGTCCTTGATGTACTGGCGGAACAGGCCGTGGTCATAGCGAATTCCATAGCCATGGGCCGCTACCGACAGGCTGGCCATGCTCTCCATGAAACAGGCCGCCAGCCGCCCCAGGCCGCCGTTGCCCAGCGCCGCGTCCGGCTCGATCGTCCGCAGCCGTTCCAGATCGACGCCCAGTTCGGCCAGGGCCGCGCGCATGGTCTCGGTCAGGCCCAGGTTGTTGAGCGAATCGCCCAGCAGCCGCCCGATCAGGAACTCCATCGACAGGTAGTAAACCCGCTTGCGCTTCTGTTCGTAGATCGCCCGCGTGCTCGGAAACCAGCGGTCAACGATCCGGTCGCGCACGGTCAGGGCGGTGGCGACGAACCAGTCGTGGTTGCTGGCCACCAGCGGGTCCTTGCCCACCGCATAGGTCAGTTTGGCCACCAGCGCCCTGCGCAGGGCGACAACGTCCGCCTCGTCGGCGGGCAGGGCGATGCGGGTCTTCAGGCTGGACGTCGGGGGCAGAGTCATGCCGCGAATCTAAGACCCTCAAATGGCCGCCGTCCACCCGTTGAGAGCCATGCCCGTCGCCCAATCGGCCGGCGCCTGGAAAATGACCTTCCGCGTTCCGCCCGCATTCCGCGCATGATAACCGGGTCGTATCAGCCAACGGAGCCGACGCGATGATCGATGGACCAAGGATACCGCCAGCTTCGGGCGCGCCGGCGAAATCGCTGGTGATCCTGCTGCATGGCTATGGCTCCAATGGCGATGACCTGATCGGCTTGGCGCCCCATTGGCGGCCAGCCTTGCCCCACACCGCCTTTGTCTCCCCCAACGCCCCGGAAATCTGTCCTGGCGCGCCGGATGGCTATCAGTGGTGGGGCATCGCCAGCCTGGACCGCAACGCCCGCGCGGCCGGGGCGGCCCGCGCCGCGCCGGCGCTGAACGAGTTCATCGACGCCGAACTGGCCGCCCACGGCCTGACCGAGGCCAGTCTGGCGCTGGTCGGCTTCAGCCAGGGAACCATGATGGCCCTGCACGTCGGCCCCGGCCGCGCCACGCCGCTGGCCGGGATCGTCGGCTATTCGGGCATGATCGCCGACGAGGCGGCCCTCGCCGCCGCGCCCACCCATCCGCCGATCCTGCTGGTCCACGGCGACGCCGACCCGATGATCCCGATCACAGCCTTCCATCAGGCCAACGCGGCCCTGACCGGCGCCGGCTTTGCCGTCGAGAGCCACGTGTCTCCACGGTTGGGGCACAGCATCGACATGGACGGCCTGC